>JBKJRG010000264.1:0-5197 GCA_046594805.1 Opitutaceae bacterium
CATCCTGATCGGCCGCGCGCGACTCGTGGCGGACCGGTTGCAATATCAACTGCACGCGCCGAGCTTCCAGGAGATCATCGTGCTGCAAACGTTGCGGCCCGGCAGTGCCGATGGGGACCACCAACTGCCCGCGGATGACAAACTGCCGGCGTACTTCAAGCTCGCGACGCTAGCCGAGAAACGCTTCGGCACCCGTATCTCGCGCGTCAGCCGGCTCACGGCTGTGGAACTGCCACCGGAGTGGACCGCGCCGATGAGCAAACCCGCGGCGCGTGCCACGCCCGTGCCAGGAGAATGATCGCGTGGCTCCCGCCGCGCGCCACCGTGCTGTGACCGCTGAACTTCCGGTAGAGCCTTCCGCGCCGCGGGCGCGGCTGTTGTTCGTGGTGGCCACCGCGGCTGGGCTGCTCGGTTTCATTTTGTCTCCGTGGCTCCAGGTCAAAATAGGCGTCACCGACCTCGGCCGCTGGTTTCTTGACTCCTACGCTGTGCTGGCGGCCAGTGATGCGGTCCGCGCCGGCATCGATCCGAACGGGCCTAATCCGCTCGATGTGTTCGGCCGGCCGCACAGTTATAGCGACTGGTGGTATCTCCTCGGCGACCTGGGGCTGAACCGCTCGCATAATTTCCGCGTCGGCGCCTCGTGGGTAGCCCTCTTTCTGGGCATGGTGTGGCTGACGTTGCGGCCCCGGAGTTACCGCGAGGCGCTCAGTTACGTCCTGCTGGTCCTCTCCCCTCCGGTGTTGCTGATGATCGTGCGGGCGAACAACGACCTCGTGGTGTTTGCGTTGCTCGGCCTCGCGGGCTTGGCGCTCCGCCGGGCCTCGTCCTGGCGGTGGTGGCCCGCCGTATTCGCCATCGCCCTCGCCGCGGGCCTGAAATTTTATCCGATCGTTGCGGCGTTCGTTTTTCTCCTCCTGCGTCCCGCGCGTCGGATGGTTGTGGCAGTGGGGTCGGCCGCTCTCGTGCTGCTCGTAGTCCTCGTCAACGTCTGGCCGGCCCTCGGTCGGGGCGTGTTCAAGATGCCGCAGGCGCTTTACACGATGGGGAGCGCGGTGTTTTTTCGCGACCTCGGCTGGGTGGGGCGAGGACCCGTGATTCTGGGCGTCGCCTTGATCGGCGGTGCGGCCCTCTGGCTGATGCGGGCCGGCAAAACCACCGGGCTCTCCGATCCGGCGCAGCCGCTGGAACGCCGGGTTCTTTTCACCTTGGGTGCTGTGACTCTCCTGGGCTGTTTCCTCGCCGGGACGAGCTACGCGTACCGGTGGGTTTTTGGGCTGTGGCTCGCGCCCTGGCTTTGGGACGAGGCGCGAGCCATGGCGGCGCCACCGATGCGGAGGCGGGTCGCCCGGTTGGCGGGACTCCTCCTGGTCACCGTCGTGTGGCTGGACGGAATTTTTTGCCTGGTATTGAACATCGTCGTCGAATCAATGCTCGAAGCTCCCCGCGAGAAATTGCTGCTGGGCTGGCGGCTGATGACACAGCCGTTGACCTGGGCCCTGATGGCGCTGCTCGCCGGTTGGTTGCTCGATGCCGCGTTCGCCGCTTGGCGCGAACTGCGCAGCGCCCGCGCGAAACCCTAGCGCATCACGTCGCGCAGCTGGTCACAGACGAATTCGCACTGCGATCGTGTCATCTCCGGAAACATCGGGAGAGAGAGTACGGACCGCGCCGCCTGCTCGGACGCCGGGAAGGCACCGGCGCCATAGCCGAGGTCCGCGTAGGCTTTCTGACGGTGAATCGGCACCGGATAGTGGACGCCGGTCTGCACGCCGCGCTCGCCCAGCCGGCGCGCCACCGCATCGCGATCGTGATCGGTGAATCGAATGACATAGAGATGATAGACGTGGCGGCCCGTCCACGGCGCGGCCGTGGGGCGCACGAGCCCGGGCACCTCGGCGAGCAGCTCGTGGTACCAGCTCGCAACCGTGGCGCGCTGGGTATTCCACTGCGCCAGATGCGGGAGCTTCACTCCGAGAATCGCAGCCTGCAAGGTGTCGAGCCGCGAATTGTAGCCTTGGATCTCGTGGTGGTATTTCACCACCGAGCCCCAGTTGCGCAGGAGCCGTAGTTGCCGCGCCAGGGAATCGTCATTGGTGGTCACCGCCCCGCCGTCGCCGAAAGCGCCGAGATTCTTGCCGGGATAAAAACTGAATGCCGCTGCAATGCTCAGCGCGCCGCAGGGGCGGCCGTCCTTCAGCATCGCGCCGTGCGCCTGCGCCGCGTCCTCAATCACCGCGAGTCCGTGCTCGTTCGCGAGGGAGGTGAGCGCGTCCATGTTGGCTGGCTGCCCATAGAGATGAACGGGCATGATGGCGCGGGTGCGGGGAGTGATGGCGGCCGCCACCGCGTCAGGATCGATTAGGAAGTGTTCGCGATCGCAGTCGACCAGGACCGGGCGGGCCCCGGTGTAGGAGATGGCTTCCGCGGTGGCGATGAAGCTGTTGGCGACGGTGATCACCTCGTGGCCGGGGCCGATGTTCAGCGCGCGCAGCACCAGTTGCAGTGCATCCGTGCCGGAGCCGACGCCTATGCCATGTTTGGTCCCGCAGAAAAGCGCCCACGCCTGCTCGAATGCGGTCACCTCCGGCCCGAGAATGAACTGGCCGTGACGCAATACGGCGTCGATCGCGGGATCCAGCTCGGCCCGAAGGTTGCGGATCTGCAAAGGCAAATCCTGGAACGGAACCTTGTGGGCGGCGGCGGGGGTCATGAGGGGTGGGCGGACCGGGGTTCGTTACGCCAGGCCCGCCAAAAGGAAAAGAGGCCGGTCAGGGTGCGCCACATCACGCGCGGGCGCGAGGCGGATGGTACTCCACCCAGGCGCGCTTTCATTTCGACCTCCACCTCCGCAAAGGTCGCGCCCAGATCCCGCAGTCGGACCAGGGCTTCGACCAGCATCGGGATGCCGCGCTGCGTCAGCCGGATCCTCAGGAATTGTTCGCGCCGGTACGCGTGAATCCAGTTCACGTCCCGCAGCTGAAGATCGAAAAGCGTCGCGACCAGCCGGGGGTAGAGATGCGCGTTGAGCCGCATGATCGGATTGTACCCGACGCGCGCCCGCCGCACCCCGACGATCACATCCGCGCGCCCGAACTGGGCCGTGTAGGGCTGCAGGTCCGACACGTCGGCCGGCATGTCGGCCGGCCAGAGGATGAGGTAGTCGCCGGAGGCACGCGCGGCGCCGGTCCGAAAAGCTCCCCCGATGCCCTGGTTCTGCTGGTGGCACACCGTCACCCCGGGCAGTTGCTGCGCGAGCGCGTCCGCAATCGCCGCTGTGCGATCGCGGCTGCCGTCATTGACGATGATGATCTCCGCCTGCAGCTGGAGCGCGTCCAGCGCGGCCCGCAGACGGCGGATGGCGTCGTCGAGCAGCGCTTCCTCGTTGAAGGCGGGCACGATGACGCTCAGCGCGGGCCCGGCCGCGTTCATGCGCGGGGTCGGTGCACACGGGCCGGCACGCCGGCGACGGTGGCGCCCGCGGGGACATCGCGCGTGACCACGGCCCCCGCACCGATGGTAGCGCCAGGTCCAATCGCGACGCCGCCGAGGATCAGCGCTCCCGAGCCGATCGCGGCTCCCGCCCCGATGGTGATCCGTTCGAACTTCCACGATCCGGCGAGCGTGGCGGCCACGGAGGGATGACGATCATTGATGAACATCACGCCGTGACCGACAAAAACGTCGGCTGCCAGCGTCACGCCCGAGCAGATGAAGGTGTGGCTTTGCACGCGGCAGCGCGGGCCGAGCGTGACGTCCTGCTGGATTTCCACGAAAGTGCCGATCATGCATTCGTCGCCGATGGTGCAGCCGTAAAGATTGATGAAGGCGTTGAGCCGAACGTCCCGGCCGAGCTTCACGTCGGCGGCGATGCGCTGCCAGGACGACTCCTCGCGGGCGCTCATGCCGGCGTGACCTTCACCGCGCAGCCATCCTTGTTCAGGGATTCGTGCGCTGCCTCGAGCACGCGGACCACCCCAAGGCCGAACTCGCAACTGGCGGCCGGCGTCCGCTTCGCCCGCAGGCAATCGATAAAATCCTGGTCCTGCCGCATCAGCGGCTCGTAGAGCTTGACCTTCGGGATGGTGATTGCGCCGTCACGCAGGATCATCTGGAACTCGCCGAACGACGAGTAATGGTCGGCGGTCACGCCCTTGTCATAGTAGCGGATGGGCTCGAGGTTGTTCATGTCGTCCCACACCGCCATCTTGTGATCCCCGACTATGGTGAGGTGGCGGACCTTGCGCGGGTTCAACCATGACGTGTGCACATGGCAGACGATGCCCTTGGGGTACCGGAGGGTGAGGAAGCCAATGTCCTCGATTTTTTCCTGCAAAAAAAAGCCGCCAGTGGCGGAAACCTCGGTGGGAAGGTGGCCGAGCAAAAAATTGAAAATGGAGATGTCGTGGCTGGCGAGGTCGTGGATGGCGCCGACATCGCGGCGGACCGGGCCGAGATTCGTGCGCGTCGCATCCATGTAATAGACCCGCCCGAGCTCCCCGCGATCGAGATCCACCTTCAGGTGCTGCACTCCTGGGTTGTACAGAAAAACGTGGCCGACCATCAGTAACCTCCGCTTGGCATGCGCCAAGTCGCACAGGATGCGGCATTCCTCCACGGTGGTGGCCAGCGGCTTTTCACAGAGGACGTCCTTGCCCGCTTCCAGCGCTTGCTGCACGAGCGCAAAGTGGGTGTTCACGGGGGTCGCCACCACCACCGCGTCGATGTCCGCCGCCTGGGTAATCGCCGTCGGATCGGTGGTGGTTTCGAGCTGGCGAAATTGCTTGTGGACGAGGCCCAGCCGGGCGGACGACGTGTCGCAGACGCGACCGACGACGCAATCGTCGATCACGCAGAAATTGCGGACATGGTTGGGACCCCACTGGCCAAAGCCAATCACGCCGACACGCACGCTGGACGGGGAGCCGGTCATTCGCCTCGCAGTTTTTTGGTCGGATTCCGAACTGTCGAGAGGGAACTCGGGGCGGGCACGGCTTTCACCGCGCCGTTGGGGCCGGCCCATTCACGGTTCGCTCGATCAGCGCGCGCCATTCCGCCAGCGAGCCGCCCGTCGCGGCATGCACGTCGGCGGCGCTCAGCCGGTAAATCAGGATGGAGTAACCCGGCTGTCCGTCGGGTCGGCGCGGACGCAGGCAATAGCAGAGCCGCGCGAAGCGCAGCAATTCGTACCGCTGCC
>JBKJRG010000274.1:0-2675 GCA_046594805.1 Opitutaceae bacterium
GACAGGGGAACAAGGGGAATTTTGCGGTGGCGGCAGGCGAAGTCGGAGCCGGCTGGAAGCCAGCGGTACTCAGGACAATCCAGCGGGTGAAACCCGCACGTGCGTGCAGGAGTAGACAGGACAATCGAGCGGGGCAAAACCGCCCGTGCGTGCAGGAACTCTGCGGTAGGGCTGGAGCTTGCCGCCATGCCGTCACGCGGGGCGCCGACGAAAACCTCGCGGCCGGACAGAGGAGAGGGGGCGGGAACGGCTAGTAGTCGGCCGTGTAAACCGCGACGGCATGGCGGCACGCGCCAGCCCTGCCAGCAAAAACGCCGTGCCTGGGGGGCGCGGCGTTGGGAAAAAGGACGGCAGATCAGAACCGCACCGTCGCGCCGAACTGGATTCGCCAGCGCGACGCGATGTTGTCGATCGACGCGTTCGCGGGCTCGGTGGTGTAGGTCGGACGCACCTGGCCGGCGGCGTTGTAGGTGGCGCTGCCCATCAGCCGGCGATAATACACCGCGTTGTTCGTGTTGGTCAGCAGCTCGACTGAACCAAACGTGCCCCGGCTCAGCCAGTACCCGAAATTGGAGAAATCCAGGAAGAGCTCCACCTCGAGCGGCCGGTAAATCGGGAGCTTCTGCGTGAGCCGGAGATCGAGCTGGTTGATCCACGGCTGCGTGAAGGCGTTTCGCGGCGCATGGCTGCCGGCGTAGGCGCCGAGCCCGCTGCGCTGGATGAACGCGAGGAAGTCCGCCTGCTGCGCGCCGGTGAGCCCCGAGTAATCCACCTTGGGATCACTGCCGCCGTTGGGCACGTAGATCAGATCGTTGGCGCTGACCCCGTCATTGTTGAGATCGTTGCCGTAGGTGTAGGAGAACGGGTTGCCGGTGTGCCCCTCGTAGTAGAGCGACGCGCCCGTGGTCCAGCCTTTGCGAAACTCGAAGCGCTTGCCAAAGCTGGCCTGCACCCGGTTCTTCACCTCGAAGTCGGAGCGGCCGACCTCGACGCGGTTCTGGTTGAACACTGCGTTGCGCGTCCAGCCATCGACGGCGACGGTCTGGCCGAAAGACTGGGCCTCGCGCGAATTGCCGCGGGTGAAGGTGAAATTGTACGACCAGTTGTTCTTCATCGGCCGATCCAGCCCGAACGACACATAGGTGCTTTCGCCCGCGCGGATGTTGCGGACGCGAATGACATTGCCGAACGCCAGGCTGGTGGCGCCCGCGGAGTTCGAGCCGCCATTGAAGCGCTGGCGGCCGTCCAGCCCGATCGCCGGGCCGGTGATGGCGGTCGCGACGAGCGGCTTGATGTTCATGTTGTCGGTGAAAAGCGATTTGTCGTTGATCGTGCGGATGCCCTCGATCGTCAGGGTGGTGTCGAGGAACGGCAGCTTGCGCTCGACCGCGAGATTGCCGCGCCACACCGCCGGTAGCTTGAGCTTGTTCTGCAGCAGGTTGATTTCACGGCGCGCGTTCGGATCGCCGTCGGCGGCGGCCACGCCAATCGGGTTGGCGAAATCGAATTGGGTGCGGATATAGCTGGAGAGCGACGGCGCCGCTGCCCCCGATTGGAGGACATTGAACCGGCCGACGCCGGAGGTGCCATAGGCGTTGGAAATAAAGACCCACGGCGCGCGGCCGGTGAAGTAGCCCACGCCACCCCGTACCTGCATCGTGCGGCTGTCATCCACCGCCCAGTTGAAGCCGGCGCGAGGCGCAAGAATCTGGGTGCCATCCACGTTGCCGTCGTTCCGCACGCCGAAGGTATTGAGGAAATTCTGGTTCAACGGCGGGCGGGAGTCGGCTTTCACCATGTCAAACCGCGCCCCGGCGGTGAGGCTCAGCCGGGGATTCACGTTCCATTTCGCCTGGCCGAAGAGTCCGGTGATGGCGAAATTAGACAAATCTGCCGCGGGCGTGCCTTGGACGTAGAAGGAGCGGGTGAAAGCGGCGGGACGATCGGCGACGAAGTCGGCGATGGAGGCGTAGTCAAACAGGCCGTAGGACGAATGCCGAAAGAGATTGTAGAAATCGCTCTCCTCGCGGTCGAAGCCGCCGGTGAAGGTAAAGTCGCGCCAGAAGTAGTCGGCATTGCCGCTGTAGCTCTTGGTGGAGACTTGCAGCACGTTGCCATGGCGAAACTGCTCGGTGCCGACCACGAGCGCGCCGGTGCCGTTGACCGGGCGCCCGTCGCTGCCGACGCCGCTCAGGCCGATGATCCGGACCTCTGGGAAGATGGTCGGAGAGCTGGTGAGCTGCTCGTAGGCAGTTTTCGTGTATTTGAACTCGGTCTTCAGGTCGGACGTCCACTGGCTGTTGATCGAGCCGGCCCACACCTCTTCGGTGCGAATCTGCGTATAGAAGTTGGAGCTGAGGGCGGTGCCCCGCGTGCCGGTGGGGCCGGCCGCGCCGAGGATGCCGGTGAACGTGCCGCCGAGGCTGTTGGAGCGGCCGAATTGCGGCAGGGTGCCGACGGTTTCGTTGTAGCGGACGGAAAGCCGGTGGTCCTGGTTGATGTTCCAGTCGACCTTGTAGAGTTTCTTTTCCTCGTCGGTGATCAGGGAGCCGCCGCCCCCGAAGGTGCCGAGATCGAAGGATTTTCCCGACGCCGTCCGAATGGCCGTGATTGCGGTGTTGATCGTCGCGAGGTCAGCGGCGGCGGGCGTCATGGTCGGGGCCGCGGCGACCTGG
>JBKJRG010000578.1:0-6298 GCA_046594805.1 Opitutaceae bacterium
CCGGATCGCCCGGAATTACCGCCGTCTTCTCGCTGTCGCCTCCCAGCAACATGCTTTCCCGCGTGCGCAGGTCGAAACCGGCCTTGATTTTTGCCTCATCCTTGCCGTGACACGACAGGCACTTCTCCCGGAACAGGGGCTGGATCTTCCGCGCAAACAATTCCTCGCCCGCAATCGGCGACGCCGCGGCCGCCCGCATCTCCCCACCAAGCAATGGCAGCAGGAAAGGCAACGCTGCCCAAAGCCAAAGGTTGCGGTACAGGGGTGAACGCACAGCGACAAAAACAGCCATTCTTGGCGAAGCCGCAAGCTCCCATCGGGGCCGCAGCCCAACGACTGGAGCTGGAGCGCGTTGTCCCCATCGCTACTGCCGGTAGGCGATGGAGTCCGGCTCCCGAGGAGCGGCGGTTTCCCAACCGCCGAAAATCAGAGCGATCACCCTTCGACACCTTTTCGGAATCCATTTGGGCGCTTGGGAAAGCGCCCCTCCGCACGAGGATCCTTCGGCGCTTGGGAAACCCACCGCCAACTCTGAGAGTTGTGCGCCCGAAGCGGGATCCACTTGCTCCAAGGTTGCCTTGAAATCCCTCGCGACCAACTCTCCGCTCCCACCATGGCTGGCCCCGTCTCCGATCCGCTCTTCGCCCGCGCGCTCCAACTCATTCCCGGCGGCGTCAATTCGCCCGTCCGCGCTTTTCGGTCCGTCGGCGGCGCCCCGTTTTTCGTCAAAGCGGCCCGCGGCGCCACGCTCATCACTTCCGACGATCGCGAATTGATCGACTTCGTCTGCACCTGGGGACCGGCCATTCACGGTCACAATCATCCGCGGATCAAGGCCGCCATCGCTGCGGCCCTCGAAAACGGCACGTCGTTCGGCACCCCGAATCCCTCTGAGGTCGAGATGGCGGAATTGATCGTCCGCTTCGTGCCCTCGATCCAGAAAGTCCGGATGTGCAACAGCGGCACCGAGGCGACGATGTCCGCCATCCGGCTCGCCCGCGGCTTCACCCGGCGCGACAAGATCATCAAGTTCTCCGGCTGTTATCACGGCCACTCCGACTCGCTGTTAATCAAGGCCGGCTCCGGGGCCCTGACGCACGGCAACCCCGACAGCGCCGGCGTGCCCGTCTCCTTCGCGGCGGAAACCGTCGTCCTCCCCTACAACGACCGCGCGGCACTCGAAGCCGGTTTCGCCGCCAACCCCGGCCAAATCGCCTGCGTCATCCTCGAACCCTACTGCGGCAATGTCGGCTTCATCATGCCCGACGCGGGCTACCTGGAGTTCCTCCGCGAAATCACCGCCCGGCATGGCACCCTCCTGATCTTCGACGAAGTCATGACCGGCTTCCGGCTGCACCAAGCCGGCGTCCAAGGCCTCCTCAACGACGCACTCACTTCCGAACACAAAACTCAAAACCCAAAACTCAAGACTCCGGCGTTTGCGCCGGACCTGACCTGCCTCGGCAAAATCATCGGCGGCGGCCTGCCGGTGGGTGCGTTCGGCGGCCGGGCGGACATCATGGATCTGCTCGCACCGCTCGGTCCCGTTTACCAGGCCGGTACCCTGAGCGGCAATCCGCTCGCCATGGCGGCGGGCATCGCCGCGCTGCAGTTGCTGGAGGAAACAAATCCTTACGCGCGACTCGACGCGCTGGGCCGACAGCTCCGCGACGCAGTGCTCGCCGCCGCCCGGGCCAAAGGCCTTGCGGTCCAAGTCCCGCAATGTGGTTCGATGTTCAGCATCTTCTTTACCGACACCCCGGTCCGCGACTACGCGACCGCGCTGAACGGCGACGCGAAGCTCTTCGGGCGTTTCTTCCGCGCCTGCCTCGACGCCGGCGTTTATCTCGCGCCCAGCGCCTACGAAGCTGGCTTTATCAGCACCGCGCACGAAGGCGCCGCGATTGCGCGCGCCTGCGAGGTTTTCACCGCGGCGATCAGGGAACTATGAAGTTACCCACACGGGCCGCCCCCGGAGCCTGGTAGGGCTGGCGCTTGCCGCCACGCCGTCGCGCTGTGAGCATGCGCCAACCTGGGATTTTCGCCCGCGTGTTCCGCGACGGCGTGGCGGCAGGCGCCAGCCCTACCAAAAAAACGCGCCGCCCGCGCCCGCCCCGATCGTCATTTCGGTGATTATGAGTTCTCGCAAAATCGGAAAAAAATCCGATGCTCGCCGCGTTACCTGAATGATGCGCCGCACCTGCCTCCTTCTCTTCGCTTTCGCCGCTGCGGTTCGCGGCTTTGCGGCCCAGCCAGTGGATGCCCCGGTTTTTCCGCTCGACGATTTGAAAGCAGGCCAGGTCGGCGAGGTCTGGACGGTTTTCAAGGGCACCGAGCCCGAGCCGTTCGCGGTGGAAATCACCGGCGTCCTGCGCAACGCGCTCGGTCCTGGTAAATCGCTCATCGTCTGCGAGCTGACCGATCCGCGCGTCCAGAAAATGGGTGCGGTCGCGGGCATGAGCGGCAGCCCACTCTACGTTGAAGGCCGGCTGGCTGGCGCGTTGAGCTACCAGATTCAACGCTTCGAGACCGTCCGCTTTGCCGGATTCACGCCGGCGGCCGATCTTTCGGAAGTGCGCGACCGGGCGACGCGGTCGGCCCCCACGCTGGTGTCCGCTCCGGCCAGCGGCGCCGATGCGATGTACAAATCGCTCCAGCCGGTTTTCACCCTGGGTGGATTGAGTCCCGCCGTGGCGGATTTATTCGCCCCGCATTTCGCGGCGCTGGGACTGAACACGATGGCGTTGGGGGGCAGTTCCCAGGGGTCGCACGCTCCGGCCCAGCCCGCCATCGCCGAACTCCAATCTCCCAACGCCAAAGTGCGTGCGGCCAGCCTTCAGCCGGGCGGTGCCGTTTCCGTCGCACTCGCGACGGGCGATATCACCCTGGCGGGTACCGGCACGGTTTCCCGGGTCGACGGCTCCAACATCACCGCGTTTGGTCACCCGATGCTTTCCCTCGGGGACGTCGAGCTTCCGATGTGCGCCGCCGAGATCGTGACCATCCTGCCCTCGCAGATGAGCTCGATGAAAATCGCCAACACCGGGGCGGTCATCGGCACGATCACGCAGGATCGACTTTCCGCCATCTCCGGCGCGCTCGGGCCCGGACCGGCGATGACCGACGTCGAGGTCACGGTAAAGACCGGCCGCGGTGCCGCCCGCACCCTGCGCTTCGCCGTGGCGCGGCAACAACAGCTCACGCCCGTCATCGTGGCGGCGGGGGTCAGTCAGGCGATTCTCGGTTCCAACGATGCCGGCCTCGCGAGCGGTTTCCGGCTGAGCAGCAAGGTCAGCTTCCCCTCGGCGCAGAAACTCGACTTCCAGACCCTGTATGCCGGGCCGCAAGGATTCACCCAGGGCCTGAGCGAATTCATCCAGGGCCTCTCGGCCAACCTGCAGAATCCCTACGCCAAGACGTTTCCCGATCAGGTCGCCTTCGTGATCGAACCGCTGACGGAAAACCCCGCTGTGACCCTGGACATGTTCCAGCTCTCCCGCACGACTCCGCGCGGCGGGCAGCTCGTGCAGTTGACCCTCGCCTGGCGCGACTGGCAGGGGGCGGCTCATCGCGAGATTGTCGACCTCCCGATCGACCCGGCCTGGACCGGCAAGCATCTTGAAGTGATTCTCGCGCCGGGACGGGCGATGGACGAACTCACTGGACGGCCGCGGGTGGTTTCCGCCTCGGAGCTCCGGAGCTTTGAGGCCTACCTGGCCGCGATGCGCGACGACCGCCGGACGGACGGCGTGTGCATCGCGGTGGTCGAGCGCACCACGTTGTTCAGCGACCAGACGGTTGCGACGCCGGAGGCGCCGGGCTCGATCGAACGCATTGCGCGGACCGCGGATGAGGCCCGTTTCAAAAAGCGCGAAGCCATGCTTCCGCTCTGGGAAAAACACATTCTCGCCGGCAAGTTGCTGAACACCGTCGTGCGCCGGCCGATGAACGTGGTGGAGTGAGGACGGTGGGGGCGTATCTCCGAGGCGCCCTGTGTTCCAGCGATGGAATTGGCGGTCAACGCATCAATTCAGAAGCCAGGAAACTTCTGAGCCTCACGCAAAGGTCGCAAAGGACGCTAAGGTTTCCAATCAACTGTCCTTCGCGCCCTTGGCGGCCGTAGCGTGAGGCTGCTTGGTGTTTAAGGCTTCGCGGCTTCACATGGACGAGTGGATGGCTCCTTTGCCTCCACCCAGGCCGGCTCGGAGAGCCAGCCCCACCCCCCGGCATCCTGAGAAGACGGGCCGACGCTGTCGCCGCCCGCGTCTTGCATTTGTCCCGTGATCGCGTCCGTGTATTCCGCGTGTTCCGTGGGCATCTCCTCCTCTGTTTTGCTTTCATCTCATTGGCGGGTTCGGCCGGCGCCGAGCCGCTTTCGAAGAAATCGGACATCGATTTTTTCCGCGATGTGCCCAGCCGCAACCTGAAAGGCCTCGCCACGCGCTCCGACGGACGGCTGGTGGCCGGCCCAACGCTGGTGGAAATGACCGCCCCGCCCCCGGCGGAATTGCTCTGGTGCCTCGAGCCCACGACCGATCCCGCCAAGTTCCTCATCGGCACCGGGCCCGACGGACGAATCCTCGAAATCACGTTCGACGCCGCGGCCGTCGCGTACACCACGCGCGAGCTAGCCAAGCTGGATGATCCCCAGGTCTTCGCGGTGAAGCGTCTCTCGGATGGCTCCATCCTGGCGGGCACTTCCCCGAAAGGCGCCCTTTACCTGCTGCGCGACGACAAGCCGGTCGCGCGCGCCCTGCTCCCGGTGGATTCCATTTTCGACCTGCTGCTGCTCGACGACAACACCGCGCTGGTGGCCACGGGCAATCCCGGCCGGATCTATCGGATCGACCTGAAGAAATTCGCGACGATCGGGCTCATCGCCGACAAGATGACCGACACCAAGATCCTGGCCGACCGCGGAATCGTCCTTTTCGGCGAAGTGCGCGACCGCAACGTCCGCCGGATCGCCGCGCTCCCCGACGGACGGATCGCCGCGGGCTCGGCGCCGAAGGGAAATGTCTATCTCTTCCCGAAGAAAAATCCGCCGCAAGTGCAGGCGCCGGTGGATATTTCCGCCAAAAAGAAATCAGCCGGGCCCGCCCCCGCCCCGGAAACGCCCACCAAGATTGCGCCCATCATCCTGCAGGAGAATCGCGACGCCGAGGTGACCGACCTGCTGCCGCAGCCGAACGGCGACCTGTATGCGACCATCGTGTTTTCGTCGACGAGCGGCGAGACCCGGATCACGCCGTCGCCGGCGAGCACCAAGAGTGGCCGCGAAAGCAACAAAGACGACACGCCTCCACTGCTGCAGGTGGAGCGCTTTGCCGGCCGCAGCTCGCTGGTTCTTTTTCCGGCGAATGGTTTTCCCGAGGTGCTGGCCTCGCGCAGCAGCACGGCTTTCTACCGGATGGCCCGCCACGGCGATCTCCTGCTGCTGGCGGGTGGCGAACAAGGCGAACTCGTCGGCTTCGATCCCAAGGCACGACTGTCGCTGACCTTTGCGGGGAGCGTTTCCGCCCAGCTCAACAGCCTCGTGCCGCTGGCCGGTGCACCGGGCCGCTACCTGGTGCTGCGCAATAACGCGCCGGGCCTCGCCGTGCTGAGTTTTGACGGCAGCGGCCCGCGCGAAGCCGAGACCCGCCGGCTCGATCTCGGGACGCTCTCGCAGCTCGGTGCATTGCGTTTCAACCGGCTGCGCAATGTGGCGGAGGCCAGCCTCGCGCCCGAGCTGCGCACCAGCAATGGCAGCGACGAAGTGGAAGGCTGGAGCGCCTGGACGCCCCTGCAGGCGGGCGCGGACGGAGGCTGGCGCGCCGACGGCCTCCGCGGCCGCTACGCCAAGTTGCGGCTGCGGATTGCGGATACCCCAGCGCCCAATGCGGCGGCCCGCGCCGCGCTCGAAGTCGATCGCGCCGCGCTGTTCGCGCTGCCGCAAAATCGCCGGCCGCAGTTGCAGGATTTTCGCGTGCTGACGCCGGGGTTCACCATCTTGCCCGCAGTGGATCAACCGCCCTCGCCCGTGGTGTCGCTGAACCAGATTATCCAGGCCCCGAAGGAAGACACGGGCCGCAAAGGCAATTTTCTCAGCAGCCAGGTTGTGCCCTCGCCGGGCGCGCAGGTCGTGCTATGGACCGTGACGGATCCGGATGCCGACACGCTCGCGTGCACTTTTTCAATTCGGCGGGACGGCGAGACGAACTGGCCCGACATCGCCGCGACGACGCGCGACAGCTACGCGCAATTCGACACCGCGCACCTGCCGGATGGGATTTATTTCACGCGCCTCGTCGCCACC
>JBKJRG010000659.1:0-5731 GCA_046594805.1 Opitutaceae bacterium
TTGCCATCCGGGCCCTGGCGAGCGCAGCCGGCGCATCGGAGGAGGCGAACACGGCCTTGCGCAAAGGGCTTTCGCGGCTGCTGGGGGTAAAGCAAAAGCTGGGCGCCGGCGGCTCGACCGAGATCGCCGCCTTTCTGAAAACGGTGGAAGATCCCGAGGCCTTCGTGGATATCGCAGCGTTCAGCCTCTGCGATAGTCCGCGGCTAAAACAAAAACTGCTCGAAACGCTCGACGTCCACCACCGGCTGGAACTCTTCCGGCGCCAAGTACGGTCGGAAATCGACGATTTGAAGCTGCGGCGCAAGCTGCAGGGCCTTCTCCCGGACGACCAGATTCCGAACAATTAGCGGTGAAGTGGCGGCGGCGCCGCAGCTTGAGCGACCGAGAGAAATCCGACTGGTAGATCGCCGCGTCGAAGAGGTAGTTTCGCATCCGGTGAACATTTTTCTGCCCGTGGATTTTAGTCCCATCTGTCTGTCTGACTACTTCGCGCAATGAGTGCCCTTTCCGTGCTCGTCGCTGATGATGAGGCCGCGATCGTTATGCTCCTGCAAAAATGGCTGCGGGAGGCCGGGCATACGGTGATGTGCGTAGACAACGGGGTGGATGCGGCGCAGCTGCTCAAGACCCACCGCTTCGATCTGGTTATCACGGACGTGATGATGCCGGACAGTGACGGGCTGGAAGTGATCGCGGCCTGCAAGAAACTGCAGCCGGCCCCGCGGATTCTGGCGATTTCTGGTGGCGGCAAATACCTGCCGGGCAACGATTGCCTTAAGATTGCCCAAGGGTTGGGCGCGGATGCCGTCGTCCTGAAACCTTTTTCCGCCGAACAAGTCCTTGACGCCATCAAACTCCTCGGCCTCGGCGCCATGACGGCCGCGGATGTCGCTGGTCCGGCACCACCGGCCAGTTAACCGCCAGACTCGATCGACCGGCGGGAGGCGCTGGAGCCAACACTCGGATTTGAACCGAGGACCCACGCTTTACGAAAGCGTTGCTCTACCAACTGAGCTATGTTGGCGCTTGCGCGAAGTGCGGAAAAAACCCGCCCAACGGGCAAGCGCAAGCTTCATTTTCCAGCTGCTGGCCTGGCATCTGACCTCTCACCTTCTTAACGCGCGCAGATTCTTCAGATTCTCCGGCGCGTCGGGATGGTCCGGGTTGAACTTGAGCGCAGATTCAAGGTGTTGAATCGCCTCCTCCAGCCGGCCCGATTTATAAAGGACGCCGGCTCCAGGCTGGCCATTGCCACCGGGCGCTTCTAAGCACCCGTTTCTGTGCCGCCACTCGCGACCGATCTCTTCGACTACCCGCTCCCGCCGCAACTGATCGCGCAGTTCCCCGCGGAACGCCGCGACGCCTCGCGGCTGCTGGTGGTGGACCGTGCCACGCGCACGCTGGCGCATCACACGTTCGCCGAGCTGCCGCAATTTTTGCGGGCAGGTGACATCCTCTTTCGCAACGTCGCGGCCGTCCTGCCGGCCCGCCTGCAGGGGGAGCGCCCCACGGGCGGCCGGGTCGAATGTTTCCTGCTGCGGCCGGTCGAGGATGCACACACCTGGAGCTGCCTCGTCAAACCCGGCCGGCGCCTCCCGGTCGGCGCAACCTTCTCTCACCCTACCGGCGATTTCACCGGGACGATTGTCCGCAAGGAAAGGGACGGCAGCGCCCTCGTCCGCTTCACCACGCGAACCGGCGAAGCAGTTACCGCCATCGCCAACCGGTTGGGCGAGGTCCCGTTGCCACCGTACATTACCCGCCCCGTCGCAGCACCGCCGGCCGACCGGGCACGCGATCGGGAGCGGTACCAGACGGTTTATGCGGACCGCGGGCACCAGGTCGCCGTGGCGGCCCCGACCGCTGGGTTGCATTTCACCCCGGAACTCCTGGCGACGCTCGAGCGCCAGGGAGTCCGCACCGCGGATCTGGTGCTGCACGTCAGCCTCGGGACTTTCAAGCCGATCGGCACCGACACGATTGAAGCGCACGAGATTCATCGTGAGACGTATGAGATCCCGCCGTCCACTCAACGCGCCCTGCTCCCGCCGCTCAGCGGTCGGCGGGTCGCGGTCGGCACCACCAGCGTGCGCACCATCGAGGATTTTCTCCGGCAACCACCACGCGCGCCCGACCGTCCCGCCTTGGCCGAGGCCGCGCTTTTCATCTATCCGCCGCAGACCTTCCGCGGAGTCGACGCCTTAATCACCAATTTCCACCAGCCGCGTTCGACCTTGCTCTGCCTCGTGGCCGCCTTCCTCACGCCCGGCTCCCTCGAAGGGATTGACTGGATCCGGGAGATTTACGCCGAGGCGGTCCAGCGGGAGTACCGCTTCTTCAGCTATGGCGATGCCATGCTGATCCTTTGACGGCACGGCGATCGGGCTTCCGTTAAATGTAATATTTCCAGTTGCATTTAAAGACCCGCTGCGTTTGTTGCCTCTCTCCCTTCCGATATCCTCTCATGAAAAAATCTTCCTGCCTGGCCCTTGTGGCTGCATTTGCTCTCGTCGCCGGTTCGCGCGTCTTCGCCGCCGCTGAAACCTACGTCATCGATCCCGTCCATTCGGCCGTGGGGTTTAGCATCCGGCATTTCGTGTCCAAAGTGCCCGGAAAATTCGCCAAGTTCGAAGGCACGATCACGGTCGACCGCGCCAACCTCGCCCAGAGCTCCGCGGAGGCGACGATCGAAATCGCGTCGATCGACACCAGTAACCAGAAGCGCGACGACCATCTGCGCTCGCCGGACTTTTTCGAGGCCGCCAAGTTCCCGCGGATGACGTTCAAGAGCACCTCCTGGAAAAAGACCGGCGAGAACACCTATGATGTCGTCGGCAACCTGACCCTGAAGGATGTGACGAAGCCGGTGACGCTGAAGGTGACTGCCCTCGGCTTCGGGCCCGGGATGGGTGGCGCCCAACTATCCGGGTGGGAGGCCACCACCACCATCGACAAGAAGCAGTGGAATATGAAAGACCCCGCCATGCTTGACGCGGCGCTCGGCGACGACGTGACGATCACGATCAATATCGAGGCCGGAATGAAAAAGGCCTGAGCGGCCCCGCCCTCTGACGGGTGGCAAGTCCCGGACGGCCCGCAAGGCCGTCCTTTCTTTTTTCCGCGCGGGGACCCAGAGTCCCCGGTCATGACTGCCGACGAGCTCCAGACGCTGGTGGAGGACGCCACCGCCGATTACGCGATGGGCGCCACCGAATCCGCCTTGGCGAAACTCGCGCACGCGACGGCCGCTGCGCCTGATTCCTTCGAGGCATGGCATGCGTTGGCCGAAGTGAATTTTTCCCTGCGCCAGCTCGATGCGGCGCTGGCAGCCGCGGAGCGGGCGCACGCGCTCCAACCGGGCGACCTGTTCATCAACACGACGCTTTCGCGAATCTGGATGGAACGCGGGGACAAAGCCCGCGCGGAACATTTTGGCGCCCAAGCCAAAATTGGCAGTTGGAAGGAGCAGCTCCAAAATCCGCCCGCCGGCGGCGCCGACGGCGAAACGCCCGGCCTCGCTGCTCCCTGAAACGAGGCCGTCCCACCCGTTGACAGCGAATATCCCCGGTCCGTAACCTCCCGCCTTATGGAAACGCCGGCCTACGTGTTGGAGTTCGAGAAACCGCTGCGCGAGCTGACCAGGCAACTGGATGAGCTGCGACAGCGTTCGATCGAGACCAACGTCGATCTGGCCCACGAAGTTCGCTCCATCGAGCGAAAGATCGAGACGACGCAGCGCGACATCTACTCGAATCTCACTCCCTGGCAAAAAGTGCAGATCGCGCGGCATCCGAAGCGGCCGTACGCCCTCGATTACATCGGGAGCATCTGCGAAGGCTTCAATGAGCTGCATGGCGACAGGCAGTACAACGACGACCGGGCCATCATCGGCGGCACGGCATTCTTCAACGGCGACGCCGTGGTGATTATTGCGCAGCAGAAAGGGCGTGATCCCAAGGAGAGAATCGCCCGCAACTTCGGCATGCCGCAGCCGGAAGGTTACCGCAAGGCCCTCCGCCTCGCGCGCATGGCCGAGAAATTCCGGATCCCCCTTCTGACGTTCATCGACACGCCGGGCGCCTTTCCGGGCGTGGAGTCGGAAGCGCGCCATGTCTCCGAAGCCATTGCGGTCAACCTGCGCGAATTTGCGATGCTGCGGACCCCGTCGATTTCCGTCGTGGTGGGCGAAGGCGGTTCCGGCGGCGCGCTGGGCATCGGCGTCACTGACCGCGTGCTGATGTTCGAGAACAGCTATTACTCCGTGATCACCCCGGAGGGTTGCGCGGCGATTCTTTGGAAAGACGGCGCCAAGGCCCCGCTCGCCGCCGAAGCGCTCAAAGTGAGTGCGGATCACCTCGAACGGCTGGGAGTCATCGACGAAATCATTCCCGAGCCGGTCGGCGGCGCCCACAACGATCTCGCCCAAGCCGCGAGCGCGTTGAAATACGTGCTGCAAAAACATCTCAACGACCTCCGGGCTTTGGACGCCGACAAACTGCTCGAAACGCGCTACGAGCGTTACCGGCATCTCGGCGTGTACGAAGAAGCCGGCGCCGTGCGGTCGTGAAAAACCGGAAACCGGAGACCGGAAATCAGAACCTTGCGTGCCGTAGATCGGTGGCGAGACGCGCACTCGTCTCTTAGACTTCCCGGCTTACTGTTCCGCTTTCCAGGCCGGCCTCCATCTCCGGATTCCGGTCTCCGGTCTCCGGTTTCCGGTTTCCGGTCTCCGGTCTCCGGTTTCTTCTCAAGCGCGCACCGTCAGCAGCTCGATCTTCTGCGCGCTGGCGGTCGATGCCCCGATTTCGACCACGGCGCCCGACAACCGCACGTCGTCCGTCGCCATGTCGAAGCGGCGGGGCATCCCGTCCAAAAATTTTGCCACCACCGGCTCCACGGCGCGACCCAGCACGCTGGCATAGGGACCCGTCATGCCCACGTCGCAGATAAAGGCGGTTCCTTTTGGCAGCACCCGGGCGTCCGCCGTCGGCACATGCGTGTGCGTGCCCAGCACCGCGGTCACACGGCCGTCGAGGTGCCAACCGAGCGCCTGCTTTTCCGAGGTCGCCTCCGCGTGGATTTCGACGATCAAGGCATCGGCCTGCGACCGCAGCCGCGCGATCATGCGATCGGCCGCCGCGAACGGGCAGTCGGCCTTCATGTTCATGAAGCTCCGTCCGAGCACGGTAAACACCGCCAGCCGAAAACCGCGGGCCTGCAACAGCACGTGATCCCAGCCCGGGCAGCTGGCCGGGAGGTTGGCGGGCCGGCAAACGTGGTCCAGCTCTGCAATCTCGGTTTCCCAGCCCCGCTGATCCCAGACGTGGTCGCCCAACGTCAGGGCGTCGACGCCTCCCTCTAACAGCGACTTCGCGATGGAGCCCGTGATCCCCGCGCCGGCCGCGGCGTTTTCCCCGTTGGCGATGACGAAATCGAGGTTCAGCTCCTTGCGCAGCCGCGGCATCTTCTCCACCACGATGTCGCGGCCAGGCCGGCCCACGATGTCACCGATGAAGAGCAGCTTGAGCATAGCGGCACGCTGCGCCGACGGATGGCGTGCGCCAGCTCAATTTTGGCGTGACGACCTCAGGCCAATTCTTCCTCAAACTTAGACGATTGAAACGCGGAGGGAAATCGTTTGGGCCTCACGCTACGCTGCGGGCGCCTTGTCGAGGTGGATGCTCTCGAGCTGGCTTAGCCGGATAAGCTCCAGTTCTCCCTTGTCATCGGT
>JBKJRG010000795.1:0-2909 GCA_046594805.1 Opitutaceae bacterium
CCTCCTATGGGCCCGGCGCGAGCCGCCCCATCATCCGCGGGTTGGGCGGTGATCGGATTCGCGTACTCGACAATGGCATCGGCGCACTCGATGCCTCGAGCGTCAGCCCCGATCACCAGACGGCCCTCGAGCCGCTGTTTGCCTCGCGCATCGAAGTGCTCCGGGGCCCGAGCACGCTGCTCTATGGCAGCTCCGCGGTGGGCGGCGCGGTGAACGTGATCAACAACAGCATCCCCGAGACTGCGCCCGACGGCCGGGCGCAGGGCGCGCTCGAGGTGCGCGGCGGCGGAGCAGCGCGCGAACGCGCCGGTGTCCTCTCGATCGGTGGCGGCGCCAAGGGATTCGCCGCGCAGGTCAACGCGCTGAAGCAAAAGACCAGCGACCTGCGCATTCCCGGCGTGGCCCGGATCGATGCAGAGGCACCGGCCGGTCAGCCCGCGGGGCGCCTGCCCGGCAGCGCGACCGAGACCTTCAGCGGCTCGGCCGGCGGCACGGTGTTCTGGGGCGCCGGTCGCGCCGGGGCTGCCGTCAGCCAGCATGAAAGCGAATACGGCGTGCCCAACGGAGAGGACATCGTCATCCGGATGCGTCACACCCGTTTGGATTTCGAGGGCAACGTGACGCAGCCGTTCGGCCCGTTCCGCAGCGCCCGCGCCCGCTTCGGCGCCGGCGATTACACCCACTCCGAGCTGGGCGACCGCGGAGCCGTGGTGAATACGACGTTTCGAAACCAAGCGTGGGAGGGCCGGCTCGAACTCGCCCATGCCGCCATTGGCGCCGTTACGGGCACCTTCGGGCTGCAGGCGGCGCGCAGCGATTTTGCCGCCGTCGGCGAGGAAGTGGTCACCCCACCCTCGCTCACGCACAGCGGCGCCTTGTTCGCGGTCGAGGAAATGAAGCTCGGCGCGAAGGCGTCGCTGCAGTTCGGCGCCCGTTACGAGCTGCAGGAAGTCGAACTGGGCGAGGTCGACCCCGATTTGCCGGTGGTGCGGGGCTACGCCGCGCGCAGCGGCCAGAAGAAAAGATTCGGCGCCCCGAGCGCCTCGCTTGGGCTGGTGGTCCGGCCCGCGCCCGACTGGTCGATTGGCGCCAACGTCGCCTACACGGAGCGCGTGCCTACGGTACAGGAGCTCTTCGCCAACGGACCGCACGGGGGAACGGGATCGTACGAAGTCGGCACGACCGGCCTGCGGAATGAGGAATCCACCGGCATCGACCTGGGCGTGCATCGGCGGATGGGCTTCGTGAGCGGCAGCCTCAGCGGCTTCATCAATCGTTTCCGCGGTTTTATTTTCGAGCAGGAGTTGCCGGCCAACGCGATTCCGGCGGCCGTTACCGATGGGCTCAGGCCGTTTCAATATGTCGCCCGTGACGCGAAGTTCCTCGGTTATGAGGCCGAGCTGTCGTTCCATCTGCTCGATGAAGCCACGCGTCACCTCCACTTCGACGTGATGACCGACTACGTGCGCGCCCGGGAGACGGCCACGCGTGAGCCGCTCCCCCGGATTCCGCCGCGTCGATACGGCGCGCGCCTGGCTTACGAGGACGGCCGGATTGGTGCCGAGGTCGAGGTGCGCCACGCCGCCCGGCAAAACCGGGTCGCCGCCGAAGAGAGCCCGACCAATGGGTACACCCTGGTAAACGTCAGCGTAAGTTATCTCATTCCCGGGCCACGCGTGAGCTACGAGCTCTTCGTCCGCGGCAAGAACCTCACCGACGAAACGGCGCGCCCGCACACTTCTTTCCTGAAGGAATTCGCGCCACTCCCCGGCCGCGGGATCGGCGGCGGGGTGCGCATGACGTTTTGACAGGACGTTTTGCGTACCGGCCCCTGTAGCGGCAGGCCTCCAGGCCTGCCCGGCTTGGGCGTGGCATGGGCGTCCCGCCCATGTGTCTGCGGCATCCTGCCGCAGTTCATAGGATCTGCGGCAGGATGCCGCAGCCACTCACGCCAGGCGATTCGACCGCCTACTTGATCGTCGCCGCCTCGGCTTCCATCCGCGTCACGAGTTCGTTCATCTGCTCGACCACGGCTTGCACGGTTTCGCGCTTGGTGAGATCGACGCCCGCTTTCCGCAGTTGCTCCATCGGGTGATCGTTGCCGCCAGACTTCAGCAGCGTGAGGTAGCGCTCGGTCGCCGCCTTCTTCGCGGCGTCCCCGCCCGTGGTAATGTCCTTGAAGAGTTTCGCCGACGAGGCGAAGCACGTCGCGTACTGGAAGACATAGTAGGGCGAATTGAAGAAATGCGGCACGCGCGCCCACGTGTATTTGTAGAGATCGTCGATCGTCACGGCGTCGCCGTAGTAATCCTTCAGCAGTTTCAGGTAGATGTTGTTCAGCACCTCGGCGGTGACGGGCTGGCCCTGTTCGACGAGGCGGTGCGCCTGGAGTTCATAATCCGCGAACAGCACCTGCGTGTAGAATGTCCCGGTGATCGCTTCGACCGCGCGCTGCAGCAGGAGAAAGCGCTCCTTGGGGTCGCTGGTCTTCGCGAGCATCTGCTCGAGCAGGAACCGTTCGTTGGTGGTCGAGGCCACCTCGGCCACGAAGATCGTGTAGCTCGAGTTCACGAAGGGCTGTGTCTCGTAGGACAGCACGGTGTGCATCGCATGCCCGCCCTCGTGCGCCAGGGTATAGAGCGCGTCGAGCGTGTCGTTATGATTGAGCATCAGGTACGGCCCGACGCCATACACGCCCGCCACATACGCGCCGCTGCGCTTGCCCTCGTTCTCGTAGACGTCGATGAAGCCGCCCGACATGAACTGCTTGTATTTCGCCGCGTAGTCCGCCCCGAGGGGCGCGATCGAGGTGATGACCATCTCCTTCGACTCCTCGTAGGGATAGGTCGTGGCCGTCTTGTAGATCGGGATTGAGCCGTCGTAGAGGTGATAGGTTTCCAGCCCGAGCA
>JBKJRG010000860.1:0-3383 GCA_046594805.1 Opitutaceae bacterium
GGGCACGCCGCGACCACATGCTCGACCAGCAGCTCCGTTTCGGGCCGCGGAATCAGCGCGCGGCGATCGACCTTGAGCTTGAGGCCGGCAAACTCGGTTTCACCGAGAATGTACTGCACCGGCTCATGCAGCGCGCGCCGGCGCACCAAGGGCCGGATTTTCTCCAGATCGGCCTCGGCCAGCGGCCGTTCGAATTGCAGGTAAAGCTGCATGCGCTTCAAACCGAGCGCATGGCCCACCAGCAACTCAGCGTTGAGGCGCGGCGATTCGATGCCCTTGCCTGCAAAAAAGTCGGTCGTCTTCTTGATGATTTCGAGGACGGTCAGCATCTCAGTCCTCGTCCGGCCCGCTGGCGCGCACCGGTGCGAAGGAGTGCCCGGTCAGCGCCGCGAGTTTTTCCTCATAATCCGCCTTTTGCAGCCCCGTGACGATCGCTTCGATGTCGCCCTCCATTACCTGCGGCAAATTGTAGAGCGTAAGTCCAATCCGGTGATCGGTCAGCCGGTTTTGCGGAAAATTGTAGGTGCGGATCCGTTCGCTGCGGTCGCCCGATCCAATCTGGCTGCGGCGCATGCCGGCGTATTTGGCGCGTTCCTCCTCTTCGCGCAATTTCAACAGCCGCGAGCGCAGGACCGCCATCGCACTGGCCTTGTTCTTTTGCTGGGAGCGCCCGTCCGCGCAGTAAACGACCATGCCGGTGGGACGGTGAATGATGCGCACGGCGGAGTCGGTGGTATTGACGCCCTGGCCGCCCGGGCCGCTGGCCCGTTGCACGGTGATTTCCAGGTCCTGCGGATCGATTTGCACGTCCACCTCCTCTGCTTCCGGCAGGACAGCCACGGTCACGGTCGACGTGTGAATCCGCCCGTTGGCCTCCGTGACGGGCACGCGTTGCACCCGGTGCACGCCGCTTTCGAATTTCAGCTGCTTGTACACGTCGGTGCCTGAAATCAAAAAGATGACTTCCTTGAATCCACCGCGCTCCGACTGGCTGCTGCTCATCATCTGGATTTTCCAACCGCGGCCATCGGCATACTTGGAATAAATCCGGAATAGGCTCGCGGCAAAAAGACTCGCCTCATCCCCGCCCGTGCCGGCGCGGATTTCCATGACGGTGTTGCGCGAATCGGTCGGCTCCGGCGGAATCATCGCGAGCAGGACCTGCTCGCGCAGGTCGGCGCGGCGCCGCGCCAGCTCCGGCAGCTCGGCGGCGGCGAGGTCGCGGAGGTCGGCGTCCGAACCCGCTTCGCGCCCCAGTGCGGTGGCCTCGACAATTTCCCGCTCGAGCCGGGTGAAGGCGTGGTGATCGGCGATGAGCTGGGACAGTTTCTGGTGCTCCCGTGTCACCTCGGCCGCGCGGCGGGGGTTGGCATAGAAGGAAGGCTCCGCCATCTGCGCTCCGAGCTCATCAAAGCGGCGCTGGAAAGGGGCGAGGTCCGGAAGTTCGTCCATGAAAAAGCGAAGAGCGGGCGGCGATTTGCGAATTGCGCGGGCCGCCCAATGCGCTTGGGATGACGGCCATCGTCACGCGAGGCGCACGCGCCTAGCGGTGTTGATCAGCAATGGCCACGACCCTCTTCACGCAAAACACCATCGCCCTCATCTGGGATTTCGACAAGACCTTAATCCCGGAATACATGCAGTCGCCGCTTTTCCGGCGCTACGGGGTCGACGAGGCGACTTTTTGGGAGGAGACGAACAAGCTGGCCGAGCATTATCGGAAGCGCGGTTATCACCTGTCGCCGGAGATCGCTTACCTCAACCACCTGCTGACTTATGTCCTGGCCGGTCCGCTCGGCGGCTTGAACAACAAGATCCTCTTCGAGTGCGGGGCGGACATCAAATTCTATCCCGGGCTGCCAGACTTCTTCGATCGCGCCAAGACGTACGTCCGGGAGAAGCCGGAATACGTGAAGCACGAAATCTCGGTGGAGCATTACATCGTGAGCACCGGCATCGCGCCGATGGTGCGGGGCAGCGCGATCGCGCCGCACATCGACGGCGTGTTCGCCTGCGAATTCATCGAGAACCCGCTCCAGCCCGGTTTCCTCCGGCAGAAGGAACTGTCGCTCGAGGCCACGTCCGAGATCGCGCAGATCGGCATGGTGATCGACAACACCACGAAGACGCGCGCGATTTTCGAGATCAACAAGGGCACGAACAAGAATGCCGCGATCGACGTGAATTCAAAAATGGCCGCGGAAGATCGGCGCATCCCGATCCAGAACATGATCTACATCGCGGACGGCCCGAGCGACGTGCCGAGTTTCTCCGTGGTGAAAAATGGCGGGGGCCGCGCCTATGCGGTGTACAATCCCGACAAGCCCGCCGAGTTCGAGCAGAATGATCGGCTCCTACAGTCCGCACGGATTCACGGCTACGGCCCGGCCGACTACCGGCCGACCTCCAGCACCGCCCAGTGGCTGCGGATGCACATCCACCAGATGTGCGACCGCATCGTCGCCGATCGGGAATTGGCCGTGCAGTCCAAGGCGTCGAAACCGCCGCGGCACCTCAACGCCACGCCGGAGGAAGAAGCGGCGCGCCGTGCGGCCAAGGCGCCGAAGCAGGCGTCGTTTTTGGAGTAAGCCCTGACTCCCGCGCAAGGTGAACGACGGGCGAAAAAACCCGGCGCGGTCCACTTGAGCCGGCGACCACCCCTACCGCGCGGGCAAAAAAAACGCCGGCGTATTAAGCCGGCGCCCAAGAAAAAAACGGAAGGATCAACCACCCGAGGGGCTGACACCGGTCGTCTGGGTCGGATCGACCGGAGTGATCGGCGTGGTGGGATCAGCGATGACCGTGGCCGCCGGGGTTGCGGCGACGATGGCTTGAGCGGTGGAGGTCGCCTGACCGGCGGCCACCACACCCTGACTCGCCGCAGTGGAACCCTGCCCGGCAGCCACCTGGCCGGCGGCGCTGGACTGCGCCGACGCGGATTGCACCGCCCCGACCGTCGTGTTCGTCGCAATGGCGACGGCCGAGGCAATCGTCTGTCCTTGGTTGGGGGGCGAAACCGCCTGCACCGCGGCAGTGATGACACCGACCTGGGTCGGAGCGGACATCACGACGGCCGCTGCAACTGCGGCGGCCTGCGTGGGAGCGGCGATAGTGACCGCGGCCGCGATGACAGCGGCTTGGCCGGGGGAAGCAGTCGTGACCGCGCCAGCGATGGCGGCGGCTTGCGTCGGCGAATTGACGGTCACCGCGGCAGCGATGGCAGCCGCTTGCGCCGGCGCGACCAAAGCTGAGGCAGCGGCAATGGCAACCGCCTGTGCCGGGACAACCGCGGCAACTGAAGCGGCGATGACTGCGGCCTGCGTCGGCGAACCAGCGGAAACCGCGCTGGCAACGTTTACGGCCTGAGACGGAACCGCCGAAGC
>JBKJRG010000079.1:0-4378 GCA_046594805.1 Opitutaceae bacterium
CGATCCACCGTGGCCGCTCCCGGCCCGGTTGGCGGAGCCGGCTTTTTAAGGGCCAGCTCGTTCCTGATGCAGGGTGGACCGTGAAGCGTGAAATTTCATGGGTCCAGACTTTTTTTGGCCTATTTTGTCATAAGCGATGGGTGGGGACGCGCCGCCTTCGCCGCGTATTCTGAACGGCCGCTCCGTCGACCAAGGCCAATTCCAATCAACCGCAGATTTCGCAGATGAGGCAATGGGCCATCTGCGAAATCTGTGAAATCTGTGGTTGAATTGTCTTCGGGGGTCGGGCCAAACGCAGCCGCCTATTTTTTCCCGTGCTCTTTCGCGTAATGTTCCGCCAGCAAATCCGCACCGAAGTCGCCCTTGAAATCGCGGACGGTCGTGTGGATGTGGTTCCCGTTGCCCTGCGAATTATCAAACTCGATCAGGAAGGTCGGTCCTTGGATGCGATAGTAAGTCTGCTTGCTGCGATCGAGCCCGCCCGCCCACGCGAACGTGATTTTGTCCAGCCCGGCTGCGCTGATCTTCGCGTAGGCTTCGTCCGCGAGCTCCGGGCGGCAGCGGGCGAGATAGGATTTCACCAGTGCGTTGAGTTTTTCGCGCTGCGCCGGCTTGAGCTGGCTCGCGGCGATGCCGGCGGGCGAAAGCGGGTCGACCCGCTTCTTGTTCGTCGTGACAATTTCCTTCAGCGCCTCGTCGGCAAAAATCGCCGTCTTCCGCTGGCCCTCGTCGAGCGAGTTGATGAACGCGAGGCCGAGATCCTCCTCCTCCGCCAGGACGCGCTCGCCCTTGCGCGGACCATCGCGGACTTCCGCGGGATTCGTGCCCATGAACGACGGCGTGAAGAAGACATGCTTGCCGTCGACGACGGTGAAGTTGAACGACAGGTGATGGCCTTCGAAACGCCAGCCCCATGACTTGTTCGCGGACGGCGTGCCGAAAACCGTGACAAAATAATTGATCGGATCGCGGCGACCGGGCGGCGTGTCTTTTTCCTGCTCCTTGAGGATGCTTTCCAGCGTCATGATCGCCTGCGCGCGGGCCAGGTTGCGCTGGCTGAGGCCGGTGCGCACCAGCGCGAACGCGAGCTCGCGCTGCGGATCCTTCATCTGCTTCAGCGGCAGCCCCTGCCGCGCGATCGGCACGAAGTTCCAGTTTTCCCGCTCGGCATCAGTCAGCGGATAGGTGGCCTGTTTCTTTTGGGCGTCGTCGAGCCCGCCAAGGAATTTATTGGCGGCGGCGACCATTTCGTTGGCGGCCTCATGGCCGCGGACGGTGACTGCGAGCAGCAGGCAGGCAGTGATGAGAAAAACGCGAGGGGTAGGGCGCATTTGTTTATTAAGCCGGACGGGGAGGCGTTCGGCAAGGCACGAAAAGGCGGGTAACGTCGCGCGGGAATTCGCGCCCGCCAGGTGTTTGGCAGGGCTGCCGCTTGCCGGCATGCCGTCGGGGTGCGCGCGGGCGAGAAATCCCTGATATTTTAGCGGTGAAACCGCGACGGCACGTCGGCCCGTTCGACTTCGCTCAGGACAGGCCAGCGCTGGCCCTACCCTGACTCAACTCAGCTTCACACCCTTGGCCTTCGCCGCGCGGAGCAGAGCGTCGGCCATGTCGCTTGGCGTGATGGCGACCTCGATGCCGCACTCCTTGAAAACGGCGATCTTGGCTTCCGCCGTGTCCTCGGCGCCACCGACGATCGCGCCGGCGTGGCCCATGCGACGACCCGCGGGAGCGGTGGCACCCGCGATGAAGCCGGCGACCGGCTTCTTGCAATTGGCTTTGACCCAGCGCGCCGCCTCGACCTCGGCGGTCCCGCCGATTTCGCCAATCATGATAATTCCATGCGTCTCCGGATCGTCGTTGAATAATTTGATCACATCCAGGTGCGACGTGCCATTGTCCGGATCGCCGCCGATGCCGACGCAGGTCGTCTGCCCGATGTTATTCGACGTCAGCTGAAACACGGCCTCGTAGGTCAGCGTGCCGGAACGCGACACGACGCCGACATGGCCCTGCTTGTGAATATAACCGGGCGCGATGCCGATGCGGCAGCCACCCTTCGAGCCTTCACCGGTGCCGGGCGTCACCAGCCCGGGGCAGTTGGGTCCGACAAGCCGCGTGTGTCGGCCGAGCATCGCCCGCTTCACGCGAACCATGTCGCGCACCGGAATGCCCTCGGTGATCGCCACTGCGAGGTCGAGGTTGGCGTCCACGCACTCGAGGATCGCATCGGCCGCGAACGGTGGTGGCACGAAGATGGCGGACACGGTCGCGCCGGTGGCCTGCGCGGCTTCGGCCACGGAGTTGAAAATCGGCACCTTGTGGCCGCCGTGCTCGAAGAACTGGCCGCCCTTCCCTGGCGTCACGCCCGCAACGACCTTGGTGCCGTAGTCGAGCGAGAGCTTGGTGTGCCGGCCGCCAAATTCGCCGGTGATGCCTTGGATGAGGATCTTGGTTTCGGGAGTAATCAGAATGGCCATTTTAGGAAAAGTTATTGAAACCACAGAGACACAGAGCGCACAGAGAAGAAGGTCGGATTGGTGCTCGGACTCTGTGCACTTTGTGCCTTTGTGGTTAATTCAGGTCAGGCGGCGACGAGCTTCACGATTTTCTGCGCGGCGTCGGCCATGGTGTCGCCCGACACGAGCTTGAGGCCGGACTGGTTGAGCGTCGCTTTGCCGGCGGCGACGTTGTTGCCCTCGAGCCGGACCACGAGCGGGAGCTTGAGCCCGACCTCCTTGACCGCCTGGACGATGCCTTGGGCGATGACATTGCAGTCCATGATCCCGCCGAAGATGTTCACGAAGATTCCCTTCACGTTGGGATCGCCGAGGATGATCTTGAAAGCGGCCACGACCTGGTCCTTCGAGGCGCCGCCACCGACGTCGAGGAAGTTCGCCGGGCTGCCGCCATAGTGCTTGATGATGTCCATCGTGCTCATCGCGAGGCCGGCGCCGTTGACGAGGCAGGCGATGTTGCCGTCGAGCGCGATGTAGCTGAGCGAGAACTTCGAGGCCTCGATTTCCTTCGGGTCCTCCTCGTTCAGGTCGCGCAGCGCGACGATCTCGGGATGACGATAGAGGGCGTTCGAGTCGAAGGAGACTTTCGCGTCGAGGGCGAGCACGTCACCCGTCGGGGTGGTGATCAGCGGGTTGACCTCGATCATCGCCGCGTCGGTTTCCCAGTACATGGTGTAGAGCGCCTTGATGAGCCGCGTGGCGTTCTTCGCCTCCGCGCCGGTCAGGCCCAGCTTGAAAATGAGCTCGCGGACCTGGAAGTCAGCGAGCCCGTACGCCGGATCGACGAAAATCTTGTGGATCTTTTCCGGGGAGTCGTGGGCGACTTTTTCGATTTCGACCCCGCCCTCGGTGGAGGCGACGACGACCGGCCGCGAGCTGGCGCGGTCGAGGAGGATGGCGAGGTAGTACTCCTTCTTGATATCGCTCGCGACGGTGAAATAAATCGTCTGCACCTTGCGGCCCGCGGGGCCGGTCTGCGCGGTGACGAGCGTGTTGCCCAGCATCTTGCCGGCGAGGTCCCTGGCCTCGGCCTTGGTCTTGCAGAATTTCACGCCGCCCTTGAAGCCATCGGTGAACGTGCCCTTGCCGCGCCCCCCGGCGTGGATCTGCGATTTCACCATCGTCGGCCCCTCGGGGAGCTGGGTGAGCGCGTTGACCACATCCTCCGGGGTGGTGGCGGCGGCGCCCTTGGGGACGGGCACGCCGAATTTCTCGAACAGCGCCTTGGCCTGGTACTCGTGAATGTTCATGTCGGAAAGAAAAGGGAGGGCGAGTTAGCCAGACCCGCCGGGGGTTAGGCACGCAAAAACGCCAGGAAACGGTGCTTCACCTTGGGGAAAGATCCGGGGGTCGCGCGGGATTGCATTTGGCTCCTGCGGTTGCACGCTGCCAGGACCATGCAATCGCACGAGGTGATGAAGGAGGTCTTGAAGAAGACCAGCGCCAAGCAAATCGCCGCTGAGATGGGCCTCTCGCTTTCGCTCATCTACAAATGGGCCGAACCGCCCGAGGATGACAGCGGCAGCGGTGCGAGCAGCCCGCTCGATCGCGTGGGTCAGCTGGTCCGGGTGACCCAGGACAAACACATCGCACAGTGGGTCTGCGAGCAGGCCGGCGGCTTTTTCATCCGCAATCCCGCTGACCTCCCGCCGACCCAGCCGTTGATTCCCTTTACGAACGATATCGTGCAGGAGTTCGCCGACATGCTCGCCACCATTGCGAAATCCTCGGCCGACAACGTCATTTCCCCCGACGAAGCGAAGACGATCCGGCGCCGGTGGGAGGAATTGAAGACCGTGACCGAGGGGTTTGTGTACGCGGCTGAGAGCGGGAATTTTGCCGCGATGCGGGAAGCCGAC
>JBKJRG010000245.1:0-9941 GCA_046594805.1 Opitutaceae bacterium
AGTTCCGCCTTTAGGCGGAATCCGAAATCCTTCCACCTGAAGGCGGAACTCCCCACCATGAAATCACTGCATTCGCTCCTAAGATTCGGGCTGTTCGTTTCAATTCTCGCGGCAGCCAGCGCCGCGACACCGGCGAAACCCAATGTCCTCTTCATCGCCGTCGACGACATGAACAACGATCTCGGCTGCTATGGCAGCCCGGTCGTGAAATCCCCGAACATCGACAAGCTGGCCGCGCGCGGCGTGCGTTTCGATCGCGCCTACTGCCAGTTCCCGCTCTGCAGCCCGAGTCGCTCGTCCATGATGACGGGTCTGCGGCCGGACCAGACGCGCGTGTTCGATCTCCAGTACCATTTCCGGACCGGGCTGCCGGACGTGGTGACGATCCCGCAGCTCTTCCGGCGCAACGGGTATTATGCCGCGCGGGTCGGCAAGATTTATCACTATGGCAATCCGGGCGATATCGGCACACCGGGGCTGGACGACGCGCCGTCGTGGCAGGAAGCCATCAACCCCGCAGGGACGGACAAGACGACGCTCGAGCCCCAGTTCGTTAACTTTACCCCGCAACGCGGCCTCGGTTCGGCGATGGGGCACTTGAGCGACAAGACCGGCCGGGACGAGGATCACACCGACGGCAAAGTGGCGACGGAGGCGATTCGGCTGCTGGAGCAGCACAAGTCCGAGCCGTTCTTCCTCGCAGTGGGTTTCTACAAGCCGCACACGCCGTACATCGCGCCAAAAAAATATTTCGACCTCTATCCACTGGATAAGATCGACGTGCCGGTAATGCCGGTGTGGTACGAGAAGTCCGTCCCCGCCGCCGCGCTGGCGTCGACGCGGCCCTGGCCGAATTTCGGCGTCACCCACGAGCAGGCGCGGCTGAGCAAGCAGGCGTATTACGCGGCGATTTCGTTTGTCGACGCGCAGATTGGCCGGGTGATCGACGCGCTGGATCGGCTGGGACTACGCGAGAACACTGTGATCGTTTTCTGGAGCGACCACGGTTATTCGCTGGGCACGCACGGTCTCTGGATGAAGCAGAGTTGTTTCGAGGATTCGGCGCGCGTGCCGATGATCATCGCCGGCCCGGGCGTAAAGGCCGGCGGCGTTTCGCCGCGGCTCGTCGAATTCATCGACGTTTATCCCACGCTGGCGGATCTCGCTGGGCTCGCGCTGCCGACCAAGCTGCCGGGCGCGTCGTTGCGGCCGTTGCTGGCGAAGCCGGATGCGCCGTGGGATCGCCCGGCCTTCACGCAGGTGGAGCGGGGCGGCTCCGGGCGCAGCGTGCGCACCCCGCGCTGGCGCTACTCCGAATGGGACGAAGGCAAGCAGGGGATCGAACTCTACGATCACGGCAACGACCCGGGCGAAATGAAGAATCTCGCGGCGGAACCGAAACACGCCGCCACCATCGCCGAGCTCAAGGCGCTGGTGAAAAAGAACTGGCCCGAGCGGGTGACAGGTGGCAAGGCCGAGGCGGGAGCAAAGCAGGCGAAACGCGCGAAGGCGGAGTAGCGCGTCTGCGACGCGCTGAGGCACGCGCACCCTAGCGCACACCTGCTGATGTAGGGGCGTCGCTTGACGACGCCCGCCCGCGAACACTTGGGACCCCCTCGTATGCCCGGGCGTCGCCGAGCGACGCCCCTACACCCGAGGGCGCCTTTGTACCGCCCGCCGGCTTCCAGCCGGCTTGGGGTGAGCCAGCAGGTATGCCGGCGCCACTCCGTCTTACTTCGGCGCGGGCGCCGGAGCGTCCTTGGCCTTGCCTTTCTTGTCCGCTTTCGGCGCGCGCGGTTTCGGCGGGCCGATCTTTTCCCACGTGGGCGCATTGGGCGTCGGGGGCAATTCCTCGATCGTCACGTCCTTCACCTGGACCTGCGCCATGCCCCCGCTATGAATTTGAATCGCGATGTTACCGTCCTGCGCGATGCCGGTTTCTGACTCGGTGTAATCCAGCGCGGGTACGCCGTTAATCCAGGAGCGGATGCGCGCGCCCTCGGTGCGAATGCGGTATTCGTTCCATTCGCCGGGTTTTACCGCGGCGTTGACCGCCGCGAGGTCGGCGGATTCGGCGATGACTTTGTTGCGCCGGGACTCGTCATACATCTTTCCCCACCAGCCGTCGCCGGCGTCGACTTGGAAACCGCTCATCTCCGTGCTCCCGGGAACCCGCAGCGAACGGATCTGCACGCCGCTGTTGATCATCCCGGTGTTCGGCACACCCGTCAGCTTCAACTTGAGCCGCAGATCGAAGTTCTGGAAGGAGCGCTTCGTCGCGAGGAAGTAGTTGTGCGGGATCTTTTCGGTCAACGAGCCGCCGGTGAGCGTGCCATCCTGGACGCGCCACCGCTTGGGGTCGCCTTCCCAGCCGTCGAGCGTGCGGCCGTCGAAGAGATTCGTGGCAGCGATGAGGCGCGAGCCGGTGGCCAGCAACAGGGCGAGAGCGAGGAGCGGGGAGGTTATTTTCATGACGAGATGTGTTGGGGGAGAGATTTGTCGGCCCGATATTATTTGCGAGACGAGGCGGCCATCGCCCATGCGATGCCCTCGGTCAGGTGGGTGAGGTAACGCGCATCCTCCCACGTCGTTTCCCAGTCGCCGAGCGCCGTGTAGAACACCCGCCCGGCGCCAAATGTCCGGGCCCATGCGACGGGCAGAACCTTGTCCGCCTGGTTCATTTTCGGATGCGTGAGGTCAACGCTGGCGGGACTCAGGCTCAGCAGCAGCTGCACCTGATTCCGGTCAAAATTTTTGAACTGGTAGATGTCGTCCGTGAACTCGAACGACGGTTCGAGGTGGCGCGTGGCCGGATGCGTGCGGTCGTTGACCAGGATGGTGACCTTCGTTTGCGGATTTTGCGCGGTGCGCCACGGGCGCCGATCGTAGTTTGCGCCGAGCATGGCGCCGAACGGGGGATGATTCTGGAAGGTGTTGGCGGTGGAATGAATCCCGACGAACGCGCCGCCTTCGCGCACCCACTCAATCAGCGCGTTCTTGTCGACGCCCGGGGGATTGCCGGCCGTGAAAAAAACGACCGCTTGATAGCGGGGGAGTTTTTCGCGGGTCACTTCCGCGCCTTCCTGCGTGATGAGCACATCATAGCGGCCTTTGCTCACGGCGGCGAAGTGGCGCTCGGCGACGGAAAGTTCTTCCGGGACGCGCCGACGCACGACGTCGTTGTCGGAATTCATCGGATTCGCCAGGAACAGCACCTTGGGCAGGGCGGGCGCGGCCTCCGCCACAAGGCTGGCGAGCGCAAGGAGAAGCAGGAGTACGCGGCGCACGGTGAGAGGTGTAGGGATCAGCGCAGAGAGGACGAGCGGATTCCGGCGGCGGAGTTGAGTCGGCGATCACGCCAGCATTCGCGCTCCATCCGCATCTACTGAGGTCCGCGCGAGTTGCTCTATTGCGCAAATGGAGCGGCGCTTTCCACGCGCGGGAATCGTGACCCGGTCTGCCGATCATCGGCGGTTGGGAAACCGCCGCTCCCTCTGCTTCGCTGCGTCACCTTCGGTGCAGATGCGGGTCCATCCCGGCATGAACTCTTCCTTTTTATGGCGGACCGCAGGTCTGCTCGTCGCATTTGCCCTCTCTGTTCCCGTTCACGCCGCCGAAAAGGCGGACCGCTCGCCAGCGAAACCGGCCAAGTCCGGGACGACTCAAGTCGGTAAGGTTGATATCAATACCGCCGATCCCGCCGCCCTCGAAGCGCTGCCGGAAATCGGCACCAATCTGGCCAACGCCATCATCGCGGCGCGGCCTTTCAAGTCGGTCGACGATCTGGAGCGCGTGTCGGGGATTGGCCCCGCGAAGATGGCCACGTTGCGCCACAAGGTGACTGCCTCGGCCGTGAAGCCGACGGCCGCCGCGAAACCGGACCGTTATTCCAGCAGCGGCCCGAGCAAGGTGTCGCCCATCAACGAGGGCAAGTCTACCGAGCGCAAGTCGGTGTCCGAGCCTTACGACCGCACGGTCGCGCGGCAACCGGCCGAGCAGAAGAGCGCCGCCACTCCGCCTCGTGCGGGTGATACGACGACGAAGCGCACCATGGACAAGACAGACCCTTCATCGGTGGCCGGCGCGCCCACCGGCCGGACGAGTCCGGCCAGCGCCGATCGCGCACGCGATGCCAGTGGACGCTTTATCAGCCGGGCGGATGCCGAGGGACGCGTTGATCTCAACACCGCCACGAAGGAACAGCTGGAATCACTGCCCGAAATCGGGCCGGTTAAGGCCCAGGCCATTATCGACGCCCGGCCGTTTGCCTCACCCGAAGAAGTGATGCGCGTTTCAGGAATCAAGGAAGCCACGTATGAGGCGATCAAGGACAAGATTGTCGTGAGCCGTCACCAGGAGCGTTGAACCACATAGCGTTGTCGGCCACCCCGCCAGCTCGGCGAGCTGGCCTACAACAAGGCCCGCTTGTTTTGTAGCCCAGCTCGCTGAGCTGGCGGGGTATCGTTTCGCTCGCTACGGCAGATCGTACACTTCCACGATCGCCACGCCGGTCGCGTTCCCCACGCCGCTGATCTGGGCGGTGTAGTTTCCGGGCTCCAGCGTGACGACGACAGCGGCATCCTTGCTCCCCACTCCGAGCGCAAAGGCTCCGACGCTCGCGAACGTCGGCGCCAGCGCCGCGTTCCAATCATCGTTGCTCGCGACGATCGCCCCGGTGGCCTGCGAGGTGATTTCCATTCTCGGATCGGCCAGGAAGCCGGTGACACCGAACTGCGCGAGCGTCGGGCCGACGGCGCGAATCAGCAGCCGGCGCGGGCCGCCGCGCACGACAAACCCGGCGATCAATACGTCGCCGCCGGTGCCGACGCGGGCGCGGCAGGAGAGATTCACCAGGGTGCTCGGCGAGGCGTCCGCCTCGTACACTTCCACCGCCGCCACGCCTTGGGCGGCGGCCCCGGTGCCGAGTCCGGTTACCTGCACGGTGTAACTCCCCGGCGGCACGGTGACGAGCAGCGCGGCATCGCGGCTGCCGTCGACGAAAGCAAAAGCACCGAGGGAAAGCGCCGCCGTCTTCAGCGCGGCCACGTCGGCGACCTCGCCCCAGTTATCATTCACCAGGATTTTCTGGCCGCTGGCGTCGTAGACGCTCACCACCGGGTTCGCCAGCGCACCGGGCACGCCAAAACCGGTCAGCGCGGGACCGGCGGCGCGAATGAGCAGGGTCTTCGGCTTGTCGCCGCGGACCGTGATCCCGGGAATCACCACATTCGCGCCGGTGCCGACGCTCGCGCGGGCGGAGAGGTTGACGAGACCGCTGAAGTCGAACGAGACCGTGGCCGGAGCGCTCGCGGTCGTGCCCGCAGGATTGGTCGCGACACACACCCAGTCGCCGGCATAGGCGGCGGTGAGATCCTTCAACGTGACGCTCGGGCTGTCGGTGTTGCAGAATTCGTTGCCACGGACGAACCACGTATAGGTGGTGGCGGGCCCGGTGGCGACCTGCGCCGTGAGCGTCACGGTTTCTCCGAGCCGTGCCCGCACGCTGCGCGGTTGCGCGGTGAACACCGGCCTTCCGGCCGGGGCCAGGATCGAAAGATCGACCAGCGTGGCCGCGGTGCCGGCGGCATTTTCCGCCGTCACGACAATGGCGCGGCGCCCGCCGGCGGCCGGTGTGCCCGAGATGATGCCGGTGGCCGCGTCGAGGCGCAGGCCCGCGGGTAAGGCATCGGCGCGATAGGTGGTGGGGGAATTCACGGTCGCGCTCACCGCCACGGAGAACGGTTCGCCGACTCGGGCGCGGGCCACGGTGGTGCCGCTGAACCGAGGCGCCGGCACGGGCGCGGCGGCGGGCAGCTCGGCGTAATTGATGTAGCCGACAAACATCTCGTCGTTGGTCTGTTCGCCAAAGCGGACGACGATGCGCGGATCGGGATTGGCGAGATTCTGGGCGGAGTTGTCGAAAGCACCGGTCACGCGGATGGTGGTGCCGGCCGGCAGCCGCTTCGGCTGCGCGAGGCGGTACTGCGACTGCCAGGCAAAGTCATACTGCGGCACGTTGAGCAGCACCTCGGTGGCGCCGTTCGGATAGACCGCCTCGAACCGGAAACGCTTCCCGCGATAATGCATGTGCGGGTTGAGCTCGTAGAGCATCACGTCACGGGTCGCCGAGGGCGTGAAGGTGGACTCGCGCTCGTAGTTCTTCATGCCCGCCGGAATCGTGATGTTCGTGGTGTTGGCCGCCTTCGTCAGCAGCTCGCGCGGCGGCGGCTCGCTCGCGAAATAAAAGCCCATCTTGGTCTCGTCCGTTTCCGCCTGGCCGGTCGTGGTGTAATGCATCTGGAACGTGACGAGGCTGTTGGCGCGCAGGAGCTTCCCGGTATTTTCCGGGAAAAACGTTTGCTGCATACCGGGGACATAGCCCGCAAAAAACCCGCCCAGCCCGCCCTCGTTGAGCAGGACATCGAGCTCCGTGCCCTCGAAGACCAGCGCATGGTGGACGACACGGCTGTTGCCCGGCTTGACCACTGCGGCACGGAGCCAGCGGTTCGTGGCGGTCGGGACTGCCACTGAAAGATAACGGTACTGGATGAGGCCGGTCGCGGGCAGATCCTGCTTTGGAATCGTCACGATGAGATCGGGCGTGCCGAGTGGCCAGTCCCCGCCAGCGGGTGCCGGTGCGCTGACCAGCGGATCGGCGCCGGTGCCGCGAGGCGCGCCACCACGGGCCCAGGCATGCAAGGTCGCGACCTCGGCGCCCGTCAGGGCAATGTTGTTGGCGAACACGCCGTACTGCGGATCCGCGTGCCACGGGGCCATGCGCTTGATCAGCATGTCGGCGCGAATGGAGGAGGCGCGGCCCTGCACGTCATCGAACTTCGCAAACGTGAACGGGGCGATATTGCCCGTCGAATGACACTCCACGCAGCGGCGCAGGAGGATGGGCGCGACGTCGGTGGCGTAATTGATCGCCGGCGCCGGCGGGAGTTCCAGCAAGGGCGCGGCCACGGGGAGATCCACCCGTGAACTGGCAATCGCACTGCCAGCGAGGACGGCTGCGGTGGCGTCCGCCGCAAAATTCTGCGTGGCTGGCGCGGTGCCGCCGGCAACGGCGTTGTCGAGCGGCCCGCGGTAAGCCAGGGTCCAGAAGGGTCCGCTCGTCAGGACGAACGTCTCGAGCTGACGGGTGGCACCGAGCTCGGTGGCGACCAGTTGCGCCTCGTCGAGCAGCACGGGGAGCTCGTTGTTGTACATCGCCTGCTCGGCCGCGACGACGCTGCGCGCGGTGCCGGCATTGGAGTCGATCTGCCAGATGACCACGTCATTAACGGGAAACCGGGCGCGCAGGGCGCGGAGCGCGGCGGATGTTTGCAGTGCGCGGGGGGAATTGGTGCCGGTGAAGACCAGCACGATCGCTTTCGCGGTGGACTCGTAATAGAGCTCCCGCGTCGTCCCGGTGTGATCGGTCAGCCGGAAATCCGGCACCATGGTGCCCGGGGCCAGCCCACCGGCGTCAGCGGCCGCCGTAAACGCCCGCAAGTCGAGTGGCGGCAGCGCGTGGTTCATCGCGCGCGCGGCCGGCAGGCAGGCGCACGCGAGGACGGACGCGAGCAGGAAGCGAAGCGGGCGATTCACGCCCCGAGTACAGCAGCCCGCTCGAAACGGTTCAAGGCTGGCCCCGGCCGCGAGAGTGGTGGCGGTTGGGAGGGTGCCAGTTGCGTGAAGGAAGAGCGGCTGGAGGGGCGGGGAGAAGGGCGTGGAAAGAGCGCGCCACGAGATACGAGCCTCGAGCGGGGAGGAACCGCTAGCGGAGGCGCGCGAAGGAGGCACGAATTCTCCAAGGCGTATTCCGGATTGGATTCCGGAAATGTAGCGGAAAGCGTGAGCTTTTCGCCGTAATCGAGCCACGAAACGCTGACGCGTTCCGCTACGAGGCCGGGTCGAGGCGTTTTCCTGCTACTCCTTCGGGATGTCGTTGTCCGTTTTCAGGACCAGCACGGGGGTCTTCGTTTTCACCCAGACTTCCGCTTCTTTGAAGAACTTGGCCGGCACGTTCTCGATCGCCTCGCCCACGGTTTTGACCGGCATGAGCTGGCCCTTCTTCGTCGTGTTGAAGTCGTAGGAGCTCCGGAAAACGCGATCCTGGGTCGTCGCCGCGCTTTCGTTTTCGGGAATCTGCAGGACCCAGCCGACCAGGTCGGTTTTGGGCATCTTGCCGTCGGGATCGCTGACCAGGATGACGAACTGCTTCTTGACCGCCGGCGGCTTCTCGTCGTCGCCCGGGTCGGGCTGGACCGCGAGGTTCATTTCCTCGATCACGCGACGCAGCACGGCAGGCGGGATTTCGTTTTTCTTCAGGATTTCAGCGACCTTGCTGACGTCGATTTTCGGCATGGTGTTTTCTTTTTAAGGGAGCACGAATGGACACGAATGAGCAGCAATGTAAAGGCCGCCGGCAGCGAGGAGTGGTTCGACGTCGTGAATGAGAACGACGAGGTCGTCGGCCGCGCCACGCGCCGCGAAGTTCATGCCACGGGGTTATGGCACCGCGCGGTGCACGTGCTGGTGTTCGACTCGGCGGGCCGCGTTTTTTTGCAGAAGCGCTCGCTGCTGAAGGATCTTTCGCCGGGGTTGTGGGACTCTTCCTGCTCCGGGCATCTCGACGCCGGCGAGGACTACGACACCGCGGCCGTGCGCGAGCTCGGCGAGGAAATCGGGCTGCGCCTCACCGCGAGTCCGGCGCGCTGGTTCCGGCTCGAAGCGTGCGTCGAGACGGGTTGGGAATTCGTCTGGGTTTACCGGCTGCAGTCGGATGGCCCGCTCACGCTGGATCCGCTGGAGATCCAATTCGGAGAGTGGGTCGCGCTGGCGGAGGTGACGGCGCGCGTGGCGAAGCGACCAGAGGAATTTTGCCCGTCCTTCAAGCTGCTGTGGCCCATCGTGGCGGAGCGGTTGTAGGGGCGTCGCTTGACGATGCCCGGGCTGGCAAGGGGGCGCAAAAGGGTGTTCGCGGGCGTCGGCAAGCGACGCCCCTGCATCGACGGTTACCTCTCCCTCACCTCAAATCCGGCGAGCCCCGCCGCTGCCGCCCGGCGATTCCCCCGGCCCCTTCGTTGCTGCTCAGCCGCTTGATCTCATCGAACTGCTTCTGGGAAATCAGCCGTCGCGGCACGCGTTTCTCCGCCTCGTAGATCAGGCGTTCGCGATCGTCGTCATTCGGGGTGTAAGGCTCCCAGGGCGTGTGGTGGCCCTGATGGCGGGTCCACTCGATGTTGCCGCCATGCACAATGGCGAGGACCTGGAATTTCCGGCCCTCGTCGTCCTTGTTCCACCAGCCGAACTCGATGCTCATGCGACAGCTCTTCCTAATCTTCACTTTTCCGCGAGCGGAAATTCGGCGACGACCCCGGCCGGCCGGAATTCTCCCCGGCGTGGCTCCACGGCCCGGATCACCAGCCGGCCAGGCTCGAGATCGACCGCGTAGCTGCCCAGCGGGGGGCAAAAGGAGCCGGTGTTGATCACGGTGACGCCTCCGGGCCGGGACCAGATGCCGGGACGATGCGTGTGCCCCACAATCACAAATTTGGCCCCCGGCCAGTGGAGCGCGGCGAACTCCGCCACGAGCGCAGGATAGTCCCGCCACGAGCGCAGGATGCGCAGGATGCGCAGCGGTGGCCACACCGTGTCGGCCGCAAACCGCAGTGCGTACTTCAAGCTATGCGGCTCCGACTGGTGCCTTTGCGGAATGGAGGCGGCGATTGCGCGCCAGATCGCGAAGCGATGCTCGAGCCGCGTGCGCTGATCCGGTGGCAATTTCGCAAAGGCGGCGGCGATTTTCGGGCGGATGTCCGGTGCATCGCGCCCCCAAGGCACGATGTCGTCGAACACGATGTCGCCATGGGTGGCGACGACTTGGCCGCCGGCGAGCACGATGGCATGCTCGCTGGAGAGATCGGGATCGTGGTTGCCGGTGAGCAGCGTCG
>JBKJRG010000812.1:0-7565 GCA_046594805.1 Opitutaceae bacterium
GGGTGGTGGAATGGCAGACACGCGGGTCTTAGAAGCCCGTATCGCAAGATGTGCAGGTTCGAGTCCTGTCCCGGGCACCAAGCGTTCAGCGTCGAACGTTGGGCGTGGAGCGTTCTCCTTCTCGGTATCCAGCCGATGCCACTCCTCGTCCCTGCTTCGCCCACGCTGCCCGTCGCCACATTCGACGACGATGCGTGGGAGGACTTGCTCAACTTCGTCGAGGAGAAGCGCGTCATTCCCATCGTCGGCCCCGAGCTCGCCACCGTGCAGACCGACGCCGGGCCGGAAAATCTCTACGCGTGGCTCGCCCGCACGCTCGCCGCGCGCCTCGGTACGTCCGTCCCCGCCGCGCCGCACGCCCTCACGCTCAACGACGTGATCGTTCGCCACCTCGCCAACCGCGGCCGCCGCGAGGATCTCTACACGCGCATCCGCACCATCATGCGCGAGGCCAATTTCGCCCCGTCGCCCGCGCTCCTGAAGCTCGCCGAGATCACGGATTTCGATCTCTACGTCAGCACCACGTTTGACACGATGATGGAGGACGCGTTGAACGCCGTCCGGTTTGCCGGCGCGCGCACGACCGAGGTGATCGCCTACACCCCGAACAAGCTCGTCGATTTGGCGGTCGAGCGCGAAGCGATGCCCCGGCCGCTCGTTTTCCACCTTTTGGGCCGGCTCTCCGCCTCGCCCAGTTATGCGATCTCCGACGAGGACGTGCTCGAGTTTGTCTGCGCGCTGCAGACCCGGCACCACGGGCCGGAAAAACTCTTCAGCGAGCTCGAACACAATCACCTGCTCCTGCTGGGCGGCGATTTCTCCGACTGGCTGACCCGCCTGTTCCTGCGGCTGGCGAAACGCCGCCGCCTGTCCGAGCCGCGCGACGTGGGCGAGACCGTGGCCGACTTGACCGCCAGCCGCGAGCCCCGCCTGGTTTTCTTCCTGCAACACGTCAGCAGCAGCACCCGCCTGTATGACGGCGGCGCGGTGGCTTTCGTCGATGAATTGCACCGGCGCTGGACCGCCCGGCGCGCGGGCGCCGCTCCCGCCGGCGCGGCCAATGGTTCCGGAGCACCCGCGCGCTTTCTGCCGCCGGGACGCGAGATGGCGGATCAGGCCGTCTTCATCAGCTACGCGCGGGAGGATCTGGCCGCGGTGCAACAGTTGAAGGCCGGGCTCGACGCCGCGGGCATCAATGCGTGGTTCGACATGGAGCGGCTCGAGGGTGGTGACGATTTCGCGCACCGGATCCGCGGCAACATCGCCCGCTGCGGCTACTTCCTCCCCGTCATCTCGGCCAACACCCAGCGGCGCGTGGAGGGCTGGTTCCGCCGCGAATGGAGCTGGGCGGTGGACCGGATCGAGGCCATGGCCGAGGGCGCACGTTTCATCCTGCCCGTGTGCATCGACGACACGAACGCGGCGGAGGCCCTCGTGCCCGCGAAGATCAAGGCGCTGCACTTCACGCGACTGCCCGCAGGGCAAATCACCCCGGAATTCGCGCGGCAGGTGGTTGAGCTGATCGGTAAACGCTGAGAACGGGCAACACTCAACTTTCAACTCTCAACGTTCAACGCTCAATGGCCGAACAGAAATACGATCTGGAGGAACGGTTGCTGGAGTTTGCGGTGCGCATCGTTCGCGTGACCGAGTCGATGACGAAATCCCGGGCCGCCAATCATCTCGCGGACCAGTTGTTGCGCTCCGGCACGTCACCCTATGGGCATCACGGCGAAGCCGAAGGTGCCGAGTCGCGGGACGATTTCATTCACAAGTTGAAAGTGTGTTACAAGGAACTGCGCGAGACGCGACGCTGGTTGCGGCTGGTGCAGCGGGCGCCGCTGGTGGCGAAACCTGAATTGTTGGCGAGCCTGCTCACTGAAGCCGACGAGTTGGTGCGGATTTTCTCCGCGAGCATCCGCACCGCCGAAACCAATCGGCCAGTCGGCCGAAACGCTCAACGCTCAACTTTCAACGCTCAACTTTCAATTGGCCGGACCGCGGAGAAGCCTCAAATCCCACCGCCGCCTCCATGAGTACGCCTTCTCCGAACTTGAGCGTTGAGCGTTCAGCGTTGAACGTTGAGCGTTCCGCATCGGCCGCCGCGGTCGATGCGGACAACCCCTGGCCCGGCCTTGCACCCTTCACCGAAGCGCAGAGTTCGCAGTTCTTCGGCCGCGACGCGGAAATCAAAACCCTCGCCCGCCGCGCGCAGGGCGATCCGCTGACGGTGCTGTTCGGCCAATCGGGCCTCGGCAAATCCTCCCTGCTGCAGGCCGGCGTCTTTCCGCGGCTGCGCAGTGCGGATTTCTGCCCGGTTTACATCCGGCTGGATCACGCGCCTGGCGCGTCGACTCCGGCCGAACAAGTCAAGGCAATGGTTCAGGTCGAAACCACACGCGTCGGCGTGTGGACTAGGCCGGGCAGCGCCCGGCCTGGCGAATCGCTCTGGGAATTCTTTCACCATCGCGACAACCGCCTCGTCTCCCCCGGTGGCCTTTCGATCGCGCCGGTGCTGGTCTTTGACCAGTTCGAGGAGCTGTTCACGCTCGGCGGTGGCAGCGGTGCCGAACGCCAGCGCGCCGTCGCTTTCATGACCGAGTTGGCGGAGCTGGTGGAAAACCGGACGCCCGAAGCACTGAACGCGCGGCTCGAGGAATCGAGTGCCGAGATGGACGCCTTCGACTTCGGCCGGGCCGACTACCGCGTGATCATCACGCTGCGCGAGGACTACTTGCCGCACTTGGAAGGCCTCAAAACGATCATGCCCACGCTGATGGACAATCGCATGAGGCTGTCCCGCATGAACGGCGTCCAAGCCCTCGAAGCGGTGGTGGAGCCGGGCGCCGGCCTCGTGAGCGAAGAGGTCGGCCGCGCGATCGTCGAATTCGTCTCGGGAGCTCGCGGCGGGTCCGTCGAACGCCTGGCGGAGCTGGATGTTGAGCCGCCGCTCCTGAGCGTCATCTGTCGCGAGCTGAACGAGCGCCGCCGCGCGCTCGGACAGGCGCAGATCACCGCCGACCTCGTCTCCGGCAACCGCCGCGAAATCCTCGCCAACTTCTACGAGCGCAGCGTGGCCGACCTGTCGGAAGGGATGCGCGCGTTCGTGGAGGATCACCTGCTCACCAAGTCTGGTTATCGCGACAATCTCTCGCTGGAGGCCGCCTTGGACTTTCCAGACGTCACTCGCCCGCTCATCGACACGCTCGTTTCCCGCCGGCTCCTGCGAATTGAGGACCGCATGGGCGTGGAGCGCGTCGAACTGACGCACGACGTGCTCGCCGAAGTCATCCGCTCGAGCCGGGACACCCACCATCAGCGGCTGGCGGTTGAGCAGTTGCACGAGCGCGAGCGCGTGACCCGCCGCCGGATGTGGCTGGCGCGCACGATTGCGGCCGGGCTGCTCGTCGGGTTGACCGGCGTCAGCTGGGTGGCGTGGCGCGCGATCCGCGCCGAGCGCGAGCAAACCCGCCTGCGCGCGGACGCCGAGCGTCTGCGCACGGCCGCCGATACCGCTCGCGACCGCGAGGCGAAGTTGCGCGTCGAGGCCGAGGGCCAGGAACTCGCCGCGCTGCGCAAGGCCTACGCCTCCGACATGAACGGCGTGCAGAACGCGCTCGCCGCCGACAATCTTGGCCGCGCCCGCGTGTTGCTGAACCGTCATCGCTCGGAGCCGGGCGAGGTGGACTTACGCGGCTGGGAGTGGCGCTACCTCTGGCAATTCTGCCAGAGCGACGCTCAAGCCGTCTTGAAGGAGCCGGACGAAAACGAAATCCAATCCATCGCAGCGTCCGCCGACGGGAAATGGGCGGCCGTTGCCAGCTACCGCAATGGCCGGCTGTCGGTCTATAATCTCCAAAGCAAAGAGGAAATCCGTGTGCCGGCGGGATACGGAAGAGTCCGGGTTGCGTTTTCGCCCCGTGAAACCCTGCTCGCGATCGCCATCACGACAAACTCCGCTGCCGCCGACCGCGCGGCGATGGCTGCGGGCGCTTCTCCTCCGGCGAATCGCGTGCTGCTGTGGGATCTGAACACCCGGCAGATTGTCCGTGAATTGACCATCGCAGGCCATTTCAACGGATTGTCCTTTTCGGATGACGGCCAGCGACTGGTGGTCGGGAGCGGCCCCCTTGGCAGCCTCCCGCCCTTTCCGATCGGTGAAATCTCTGTCTGGCGCGTGGCCGATGGATCCAAGATGGCGAGTTGGGCCGCCGGCAACGTGTTTTCGAGCCCGGGCGATTCCTGGTTTGCCGCCACGCGCGATGCCTCCGCCGCCGCCGTCGTCACGGGCCTCAACCGGCTCGCGGTGATCGATCTCAAGACCGGGAAGGAACGCTGGAGCGCGATTGCCACCGACGATGGGGCCAAGTGTTTCGCATTTTCCCCCGACGGAAGCATTCTGGCCTCGGGCGGGGGCTTTGTCGATTCGACCATTCGCCTGTGGGATGCCTTGACCGGACGCGAGCTTGGCCGCCTGGAGGGACAGCGCGGGTGGACCTCCGGCCTCGTGTTTCTGGCCGACGGCAAGCATCTGGTTTCTAGCTGCGCCGATCAAACTCTCCGCCTGTGGGATCTCGAAACCCACACGGCTGTCCGCACATTTCGCGGCCACAAGACGGAAGTGCAATCGCTCGCCCTGGCGCCGGACCAGAAGACCCTCATCAGCGGGTGCAAGGACGGTTCCGCCTACGTTTGGAATCTCAACGTCGAACGGGGCGCCGCCATGTCTGGAACGCTCGCCAAGGGACGGGGCGGCTGGGGATTTGCGGACGGCGGAGATTCCCTCATGACCGTGGACCTCTACGGCAAGGTGGCGCGAAGAACAGGCCGGATGTTTCAAGAGGAATCGCTGCTCCTCGAACTTGGCCCGATCGTCGTTTCTACCGGAGCCGCTGGCTCGTTCCCAATTCTCCATCCAAAACGCCGGCTCTTGGCGGTTACAACCGAGTCCGGCAAACTACAGGTATGGGACTGGGAGCGTCGCATGCTCGTGCGAGAGTGGGCCGAAAATGCGGAGGCTGGCAGACCAATCCCGCGCCTTTTTTCAGACGATGGAACCAAGCTGTCGGTCACCCTCTCCGGCCCGAGAGCAGGTGGACCACTTTCCTACCGCGAATGGGAAATCGATACCGGCCGCGAAACCCGGTCGCACGACTTTCAAATCCCGCCGAGCACCGGGCCACGTCTTCTTCAAATATCGTCTGCCGGAACCCAAATTGCCCTGATCGCCTCCGCCGACGGTGATGAGAGTTTGCGGCTCGATTTGCAGACCGGCCGGTCTGCGTCATTCCCGTTCAACGTCCAAATCAGTTCCCGACAATCGATCTATCTCGACGGAAAGTTTCTGGTCCTGTCGAGCCATCGCGGATATGTCAGAATCTTTGATGCCACGACTTATCAGGAAGTCACGACGCTGAGCGGCTATATGTTAGGCGTGGGCTCCGCCGCGTTTTCTCCGGATATGCAACGACTGGAGATCGGCGGCACAGCGTCCGAGGCGATTACTCTCTGGGATATCCACAGTCATGAGCGACTGCTAACCCTCGAGGCGAAAGCGGGAAACATGAGACCGACCGCCTTTTCACCAGACGGGAACGTGATTGCGGGGGAGAGTGGCGCTGGCGCGACCGCCGGCACGCTGTATTTCTGGCGCGCGCCCTCGTGGGCGGAGATTGAAAAAGCGGAAGCGGCCGAGACCGCGAAGGCCACGAGCAAGCCCGCGCCGTGATGGCCAACGGGCGAAGGCGGGTCGGCCCGCTGGTTCCTCACCGACCGCGCCACGCGCTCCATCGCCCCCGGCTTCACGATCACGCCCGCTGAGGCGGAGAAGCTGGCGAAGGAAATGGTGGCGGCGGTGGTACCGTAATTCGACGCGGAAATCCCGGTTGCCAAAATTGGGCTGCCGACGCACCGTCAGCGCATGAGCACCGTGCAGGAGATCAAGTCGGCGATTGAGCTCCTCGATATGGAGTCGCGGGCGGAGTTGATTGCCGACCTGTGTGGCTGGAGCGACGACGACTGGGATCGCCAGATGAAAGCCGATGCGGCCGCCGGAAAATTCGCGGCGCTGAACAAAGAGGCCGACACCGCCAGTCGCTCCGGGCAGACCCGGCCACTCGACCAGGGGTTGGACCGGCCGTGAAAATCCCGAGCCGGGGCACGCCGGAATTCTGGCAGCTTTATCATGCCCTGCCTGCAGAGGTGCGTGCCACCGCGAGAAAGAACTATCGGCTCTGGCAGGCAAATGCGTTCCACCCGTCGCTCCACTTCAAAACGATTGGCCGGCCCAACTGGTCCGGCCGCGTCGGTGACCATTATCGTGCGATCGGAAAGTTTGCCGCGGCAGAGTTTGTCTGGGAGTGGATCGGGTCGCACGCCGACTACGATAAGCGATTCTGAAAGGCGGTTGCTGCGGCTCGCCACGCTGCCCGACGACGCGCCCTACGTCGAGTGGGGCCGCTGGTTCCTCTCCGGCGGCGCTACGCGCCCGAATTGCCCGGGCGTCTCGCTCACGCCGAAGCGGAGAAACTGGCGCACGAAAGGGCGGGGCGCCGTGAGTCGCTTCGCTCCAACGCTCAACTGCGCGCCGTGTTTGGACGCGAGGAGGAGACGCTGGTGGTTCATCTCCTCGGCAATCACGACGACGCGCGACACTACCTTCGGAGTCGTTGAGCGGTATTTGATTTCGTAGGCAGCTCGCTTGCGAGCGCACGGGTCACACGGGGTCGGAGCGCTCGCAAGCGAGCTGACCTACGCTTCGACGTTCAGCGTTCGCCGATCTGCCTGGAAACCCCGCTTGCCAATACCCGGGTGGTGCGCATCACGGAGAGATGGATCGGGCCGACACGTCTCACGGAAACGAAGCGCTCGATCCGCGATTGCTGGAGTGTTACCGCCACGCCACTCCGAGCGCCAAACTGGCGGTCGTGGCGCGACTGAATGAGTCGTTGATTATGCTCAAGGACGCGGCGTTGCGGGCGGCGCAGCCTGAACTCCTTCCGGAAAAACGCCGTGAGCTGCTCCGTCGCTGGTGGCTGGGCGCGTCCGATTAGCCCGATGTGGGATTGGCTTTTTCAATTCATCGACCCGCTCGAACGCGCCGGCCTGCCCTACGCGATTGTGGGCTCGGTGGCGTCCTCCGTTTACGGTGAGCCTTGCCATTCCGGAAGCCGTCATCGTGCACAAACTGCGCTTTTTTCGGGAGGGAGGCGGAGAGCGGCATCTCCGCGACATTCGCGGCATGCTGGCCGTCGGTGGAGGCGCGATCGATCGCGCGATGATCGAACGCGCGACGGCCGGGCTCGGGCTTACGGCGCAGTGGCGGGAAGTGCTGGCGAAAGTGGAATGAGCATTCGGGGACGGCCAGCCGATGGCAGTAGCGGCATCCGCAGGTGAGAAAGCCGGTTCTGCCGTGAGAGTGCGTCTGTGACTGTTTCCCGCGAATCGGAACGTCCAACTCGCGGGATGCAGTGGAGCGCGCAGAACCGCAAAATAGCGGTCCCTTGGTCAGGCATTTATACTCGCAAGAGCGGGTGCACATCGGCGAGTTTTGGCCGGGAGCTTTC
>JBKJRG010000874.1:0-3003 GCA_046594805.1 Opitutaceae bacterium
GACCAACCGGATCTGCGATGATCTCGGCGCCGTGCTGCAGCCGCGGGCGCTGACGATCGTGGCGGACTGGAAAGGCCGCGGCGGGATCACGTCGCGGATCACCGCGGAGTGGACGAAACCGTCGGCGGGGAAGCGGCGCTAGGGCCACCGCCGCCTGGCGATTCCGGGCATCATCGTGCCCGTGCTCTTAATCGGGCTCGTGCTCGATTCGCGTCCAGCGAAAGCGAGCAAGATTACGCGCACGAGCAGGGGCACGAGTCGGATGGGTATGCCGCCCGCTCAACCCGAATTCCGACCGCCCAGCGGATCGAACTCGCCTCCCCCGGCGCGCCGAGCGAGTTTGCTGTCACTGTTATGAAGAAACTCCTGACCCTCCTGCTCGCGTTCTACGCCGCGACGTCACTGTCTGCCGCGGACCAGGTTCCGCTGTTCAATGCCACGCTCACGATGGGCAAGGAGCACCGTTTCGTGCTCATCAATGCCGCGGGCAAGACGAGCTCTTTCCTGCAGCTGGGCCAGTCCTTCGAAGGATACAAGCTGAAGAGCTATGACGCCAAGGCCGGGACGCTCGAGCTCGAGCGGGACGGCACGGCGGTCAAGGTCACCCTGGTGTCGGATGCCACCACGACCAACGCCCCGCTCACGACGCCCGCGACGCTGGCGGACGCGACCGCGGTGCTCAACGCGATGAATTTCGAGCAGATGCTCGACAAGACCATGGTCGGAATGCGCAAGCAGCAGGCCGCCGGCATGGGCCAGATGATGAACCGGATGCTCCCGCCCCAGGCCGACGCGGAGACCAAGGACGCGATCGTCGCTTTCCAGAAAAAGATCATGGACGAAATGATGTCGGGCGTCAGCGGCGCCGACCTGAAGAATGACGTGGCCAAGATCTATGCCGAGACCTTCACGAAGGAAGAGCTGCGGGACATCAGCGGATTTTATCAGTCGCCGATCGGGAAAACTTTTTCCGACAAGCAGCCGGAACTGGCGGAAAAGATGAATGGTTTGATGATGGGGAAAATGATGGGCGCGATGCCGAAGGTGCAGCAGATGATGCGTGACTTCGGCACCGAGATGCAGGCCCGCAAGGCGGCCGCGGCCGGAGCGCCTGCGCCTGCGCCGACGCCGACGCCGACGCCGAAGCAATAGCGCCGAGAACAAAAATCGGAACGCGAGCTTGGTTCGTAGTTCCGCCTTCAGGCGGAATCAGAGCCAAGGCACCGCCTGAAGGCGGAACTACAAGCGAGGAAGCGCGGCGGGCCTGCTGGGGGCGGGCGGGAAGGCGGCGCTACTTTGGATTCAATCCTGCCAGCACCTCGGCGTGCAACGCCGGCGTGCCACAGGCGATCGTCGACTCGGCGGGGTACGCTGCGCCGCCCTGCCAGTTGGTAATCACGCCGCCCGCGCCGCGGATGATGGGCACGAGGGCGGCGATGTCCCACGGGTTCATGATCGGATCGACGCAGATGTCGGCCCAGCCGGTGGCGAGCAACAGGTAGCCATAGCAATCGCCCCAGGTGCGCACCAGCTTGGCGCGGCGGGCCAGCGTCTCGTAGGCCACGCCGTCCTGGTATTTTGCCGGGTTGAAAATGTCGCTGGTGAGGAGCGTGGAGTCCTCGACGCGAGTGGTCGGCCGGCAACGGGCGGCGCGGCCATTGAATGTCGTCGTCACCCCGTCGCCCATCACGAGCTGCCCGATGACGGGCTGGTTAATGCACCCGAGGATCGGCTGACCGTGGTGGAGCAATGCGATCAAAGTGCCCCACAGCGGGACACCAGTGATGAACGCCTTGGTGCCATCGATCGGATCGAGCACCCAGACGAACTCGGCGTCGCCGCGTTCGGTGCCCAGCTCCTCGCCTACGATGCCATGTTGCGGATAACGTTTGTTGATCATGCCTCGCAGCAATTCCTCGGCGCCGCGATCGACCACGGTGACCGGGGACTGGTCGCTCTTGGTCTGGACCTTGATGCTTGGCTGCCAGAACAGCGGTTTGATGAAATTGCCGCTGTCGGCTGCCAACTCGGCGGTGAAGGTGCGGTAGGGCGTGAGGTCCACGCGGGAGAATTGCCCACGGAACACGCGGAATACACGGAAAAAAGATGGGATTTCAGCCTTCCGTGTGTTCCGTGTGTTCCGTGGGCCACACTTGGATCGATCATACGATCTTCTGCGTCGATTTTGAGGGCAGCCGGCTTTCCGGAATTCTCGAATACGGCGTGGTGTCGGTGCGGGGTGGCACCGTGATCGCAAGCGCGACACGCCTTTGTGCGCCCACCGGCGACATCCGGCCAGAGGACTCGGCGGTGCACGGTTTGCGCGCGGAAGCGCTGGTGACGCACCGGCCCTTTGCGGACGAATGGGAACTGTTCGCGGGGCTCCGCGAGAGCGGGCCGCTGGCGGCGCACTACGCCGGGGTGGAGAACGCGCTGTTGAAGGGGGTGTGGCCCTATCCGCGCAATTCGCCGGATTTCGCGCGGCCCGGCGGGAGCATCATCGAGTGGGGGCCGTGGATCGACACCGCGCGGATTTATGCGCAGTTGTATCCGGGATTTGAGACGGGACGGCTGGAGGGGCTCGTGGCGGCCGGCGGACTCCAGCCGGAATTGGATGCGCTGGCGGCGGAGCACTGCCCCGCCGATCGGCGCTGCTACCACTCCGCGCTCTATGATGCGCTGGCGGCCGCGGTGCTGCTCGGTGCCCTGGCGCGGGATCCGCAGCTCGCCACGTTGTCCACCATGCAACTACTGGCGCTGAGCACGCTGGACGGCGCGAAGCGTGACGCGCTCCAGCAAAGGGAACTGTTTTGAAAGCGGCGCCGCCGGCCGAGCGCTGGCCGCTGCTGCGACGGAGCAGGTAAGCCGGCACCTGCCAACGCCCCGCTTGGCGATTTTTGTGCCGCGATGCTCCCTGCGAAAGTGTCACTTAATAAGTGACACTCTACACGGCTTCCAGCCCTGAGAGTCGGAGCTTCACCCTACACAAACGGCCGAGAAAGC
>JBKJRG010000024.1:0-4277 GCA_046594805.1 Opitutaceae bacterium
TCGCGGATCGATCCCCCACGGTGTATTTCGTCCGGGACAACGGCGTCGGCTTCAACATGAAGTATTACTGCCGCCGTGGCGCTGCACAATTTTCTGGACGATTGCCAGCCCGATGCCGGTGCCGTCGAACTCCTCGCGCCGGTGCAGGCGCTCAAAAACGCCGAACAGCCGGCTGTAATACTTCATGTTGAAGCCGACGCCGTTGTCCCGGACGAAATACACCGTGGGGGATCGATCCGCGAGGCAGCCAATCTCGATTTCCGCCTTCTCCCGCAGCGCGGTGAATTTCACCGAATTGGAGATCAGGTTGACCAGGATCTGCAGGACCATCGCCGGGTCGCCCTTGGCGGACGGCAGCGTGCCCACCTTGAAATCGATCGTGCGCTTGCCATCGACCGAGATCGTCGCGATGGCCTCACGCGCGACGACATGCATCACGATGTCCTCCTGTTTCACGTCCTTCCGCGCGACGCGGAAAAACGCGAGGAAATCGTCCATCAGCTGGGTCATCCGGCCGCTGTTGCGCTGGATGGTGCGCACCATCTTCTGCGCCTCGCCGGTGAGGTCGCCCGCCTCCCCGGCGGCGAGCATTTCCGAATAGGCCGTAATGGAACGGAGCGGCGTCCGCAGATCGTGCGCCAGCGAATAGGAGAACGACTCCAGCTCCTGGTTGAGCAGTTGGAGACTGAGCGTGCGTTGCTCCAGGTCGGAGTTAAGCCGCCGGATTTCATTCTCGCGCTCGCGGCGCTCCGTCATGTCGCGGGCAAAGACGTACAACAGCCCCTCGGCCGCAAACGGCGCGATGGTCCAACCGAGCCAGCGATAACTGCCGTCGCGCGCCCGAAAGCGATTCTCCAGGTACAGCGGCGTGTCCGCCTTCAGGATGTTGGTTACGATTTCGTTCATGCCCGCCAGATCTTCGGGATGGATGTACTCCTGCAGCGCATGCCCGTGCAGTTCCCCTTCCGCGTAGCCCAGCGTTTTCTGCCAGGTGGGGTTGGTCTGCGTGAAGACGCCGTCGTAATTCGCGATGGCGAGGAGCTCGATCGATAGCCGGAAAAAATAATTGCGCCGCGTTTCCCACTCCAGCCGCGCATTCGTCTCATCCAGCTTGCGCTGCATCCGCTCTTCCTCGGCCCGGCGAAGGGCCTCGGCCTGCCGCTGGATCTCGCGGGTCTTTTTTGCCAGCTCGACGAAGACCGTGACCTTCGAGCGCAGCACCTCCGGCGTGACCGGCGTGAACAGGTAGTCCACCGCCCCGAGCGAATAACCGCGGTAAACTTCGATATCCGCCGTGCTGAACGACGTGACGAAGATAATCGGCGTGTGCGCGCTGGACTTGCGCTGGCGGATGAGGGTGGCGGTTTCGAAGCCGTCCATCCCCGGCATGTTGATGTCGAGCAGGATGACCGCGAAGTCACGCTTCAGGATCAGCCGCAGCGCTTCGCTGCCCGAGGCGGCCTTGATCACCGTCTGGTCGAGATCGCTCAAGGCGGCCTCGAGCGCCAGGATTTTGTCCGGCGCATCGTCCACCAGTAAAATCTCGACGCGATCGTTATTGGTGCCGGTGCCGTTCGCCTCCTCCTCCGGCCCGCCGAAGGGATGCTTCGAGTTAATCAGCGGAGCCGCGCCCTTGCGCCGGCGGCCCGACAATGGGCCGCGCACCGCCGCATCCATCGGCATGGCGGCGAAGGCGTTTTCAGGCTGGGAACTGGGGAGTGGGCTCATCCGTGGCCGGGATCCGAGCGGCGCAAATCAGCGGTGAAGCCAGATGCGTAGCAGCGACAACAGGTGCTCGGTGTCGACGGGCTTCGCGATGTAGTCGGACGCGCCGGCCTCGATGCACTTTTCCTTGTCGCCCTTCATCGCCTTGGCCGTCAACGCCAGAATCGGCAGATCGCGGAAGGCCTCGATCGCCCGGATGCGGCGCATGGTCTCGTAACCATCCATGTCCGGCATCATGATGTCCATCAGCACGACGTCAAAAGGCTGGTCGCTGGATTCGAGCTGCTTCAGCGCATCCAGCCCGTTCTCCGCGGGGGTGATCTGCATGTCGTAGCGCTCGAGAAACGAGGTCATCGCGAAGATGTTTCGCATGTCGTCGTCCACAATCAAGGTCCGCTTGCCCGCGAGGATTTCACCGTCCTTGTGGAGGCTTTCCACCAGCTGGCGCTTGTCCGCCGGCAGTTTGCCGACATTGCGGTGCAGGAACAGCGCCGTCTCGTCGAAGAGTCGCTCGGGCGATTGCACGTCCTTGAGGATGACCGTGCGCGCGAGCCGTTTCATCTGGTCAACTTCGTCCTTCGGCAGCTCGCGGCCGGTGTGGACCACGATGGGCAGCGAGTTGAAGCCCGCCGCCTTGACCTGCTCAATGAACTTGGAGCCCGTCATATCGGGCAGGCCCAGGTCCAGCACGACGCAGTCGAATACTTGCTCCTTCAGCAGGCGGAGGCCTTCTTCGCCCGTCGCGACTGCGTACGTGTGCACGTCGGAATTGCCGATCAACTCGATCGTGCTCTGGCGCTGGATGTCGTTGTCCTCGACCAGCAGCAGGTTCTTGACCGGCCGCTCGATGAAGTTCTTCAGTGCCACGAACGCCTGGTTCAGTTGCTCACTGAGGAGCGGTTTCATCAACTGGGACAGCGCGCCGTATTTCAGGCCCGTGTCATCGCTGTCGGCAGCCGACACCACCATGACCGGCACGTGCCGCGTGGCCGGATCGTCCTTCAACCGGTAGAGCACACGTCGTCCGTCGATGTCCGGCAGCATGATGTCGAGCGTGATGCCGCTGAAGTTGATCTTCCGCGCGAGCTGCAGCGCCTCGCTGCCGCGACTGGCGACGACGCCCTTGAAGCCGTAGCTCCGGGCGACCTCGAGCACCTGGGTCGCAAAGACCGGATCGTCTTCGATGATGAGGACCGATTTATCGTCCTCCCCGATGGTGTCGCGATCGTCCTGCACCTCGATGGCCGCCACCGCCGTCGGCGTCGCCTCGCGCGTGACGCGCTGAAGGCCATGACCGCCCGGCCGCTGGACCACATAGTTGCTGTCCACGCGCTCGGACGCGCCGATGATGCTCGGCAGATAAAGGGTGAAGGTGGAACCCTCCCCCACCGAGCTCATCAGTTGAATCTCACCGCCGAGAAGCCGCGCAATTTCGCGGCTGATGGAGAGTCCGAGGCCCGTGCCGCCGTACTTGCGGTTGGTGGAGCCGTCCGCCTGCTGGAACGCCTCGAAGATAATCTGCTGCTTGTCGGGTGGGATGCCGATGCCGGTGTCGCGGACGCGATAGGCCACGACTTCCGACGCCGAATTGAGCGTGGCGTGATCCTGGCTCCAGCCCGTGCGCGCCGTTTCCACCTCGAGGGTGACCTGGCCCTTTTCGGTGAACTTGAAGGCGTTCGAGAGGAGATTTTTGAGAATCTGCTGCAGCCGCTTCGCGTCCGTGCGAATGGTGCGCGGCAGCTTCGACTCGAGCGTGACCGAGAAGTTGAGCTTCTTGTGCTCGGCGATGGGATGGAAGGTGCGCTCGACGTAATCCTTGAGGTCGCTGAGCTTCAGATCGCTGACCTCGACCGACACCGTGCCCGACTCGATCTTCGCCAGGTCAAGGATGTCGTTGATCAGGCGCAGGAGATCCTGGCCCGAGGAGTGGATGGTCTTGGCGAACTCGACCTGCTTGCCGGAGAGATTGCCCTCCTTGTTGGTGCAGAGCTGATCCGACAGGATGAGCAGCGAGTTGAGCGGAGTGCGGAGCTCGTGCGACATGTTCGCGAGGAACTCGGACTTGTACTTGGAGGTGAGCGCCAATTGCGCGGCTTTTTCTTCCAGCGCCCGACGGGCCTGTTCGACCTCCATGTTCTTCTTTTCCACCTCGACGTTTTGCTCGGCGAGCAGCCGCGCCTTGTCTTCCAGCTCGAGGTTGGTCTTCTGCAACTCTTCCTGCTGCGACTGCAGCTCCTTCGCCAGCGACTGCGACTGCTTGAGGAGATCCTCCGTCCGCATGTTCGCCTCGATGGTGTTCAGCACGATGCCGATCGATTCCGTCAGCTGATCGAGGAAGATCAAGTGGGTCGGGCTGAACGTCTCGAACGACGCCAGCTCGATCACCGCCTTCACCTGGCCTTCGAAGAGCACGGGAAGCACGATCAGATTGAGCGGCGTCGCCTCACCGAGGCCCGAGCTGATCTGCACGTAGTCGGAGGGCACCTTCGTCAGCAGGATGCGCTCCTTTTCGAGGGCGGCCTGGCCCACCAGCGTCTCACCGAGCTTCAAGT
>JBKJRG010000076.1:0-4075 GCA_046594805.1 Opitutaceae bacterium
CTGCTACAAACTTTTCCGCCGCGAGGTGCTCCAGAAAATCTTGATCGAGGAGATCCGGTTTGGTCTCCAGCCCGAGATGACGGCCGAGGATGCCAAGCTCCATGTCGCCATCTACGAGGTTGGCATCAGTTACTATGGCCGCACCTATGCGGAAGGAAAAAAGATCGGCTGGCGCGATGGCTTTCGTGCGCTCTGGGCGATCGTGAAGTATAATTTCTTCCGCTGACCGGCGCGACGTGTGCCGCTTGGGTCGCGTGCGTGTCGACGGCGAGCGCGAGCGGAGGAAGGAAAAAGCAACCGCGTTCAGTCCGGCGACGGCGGCGTTCTGTCAAGAGTCAAGACCCGTTTGTTTTTTTGCATGAACGTGGTGATTTATGAGGTGGGCATCAGTTACTATGGCCGGACGTACGCCGAGAGGGCGGGCAAAAGGGGGCGGGCAAAAGGGGTCATGTCAGGAATCGGGACAAAACTCCCTCGAATGCTCCCCCAATCGAATTCGCCACTCCCGCGGAAACGACGCAGGAGTGGACCGATGCTCTCGGGTGATCCCATCTGCAGTCGCAGTGCGAGCCAACTTCTGGAAACCGAGGTGGTCCGCTTCAGCGCGGTAGCCAGAGTCAACTTTTCTACGGCTGACCCGAGCCCCCCTTCGCAGAGTGCCTGTTCGAGGCCTGCGAACGCAGCGCTTGCATGAATCCGCCGCATTTCAAAAGGCTGGCTCGCGCCATACCACCGCCGCCTACGTGAGCAAACCCATCGGCCTCGCCGCCGCAAACCTTCCGAACGCGTCACCGTCCTGCTCGCACTCCTCTAACCGGGTGAGGGTGATGCATGAGGTGTTCGCTCCCCGTTTTTCGTATCAGCGCAAGGATCGTCCGCCAGCTTCTCGGCCCTATCCCTTCCAGACGCTTCTTACGTTTCTTTCCCACGCTTGTGCTCGCCCTCGGGCCGCGGGTTTCCATGCTGGGGCCGGTCCCGCTGCATGTCCGTTCCGACCATCGCCATCGTCATTCCCGTTTTCAACGAGGAGGCTGTCCTGCCCGAGCTTGTCGCCCGGCTGACGGCACTCTTTGACACCCAACGCGATTACCGGTGGCGCGCCGTGCTGGTCGACGATGGCAGCCGCGATGGCTCCGCGGCCTTCGTCGCCGCGACGGCCGCACGGGATCCCCGTTTCGAGCCAGTGGAGCTCTCGCGTAATTTCGGCTTTCAAGCGGCGCTTTCCGCCGGGCTCGCCCATGCCCGCGAGGCGGACGCGATTGTCACGATGGATGCCGACCTGCAGGATCCGCCCGAAGTGATCCCGGCGCTGGTCGGCGCCTGGCGCCAAGGCGCGGAAGTGGTGCGGGCCACCCGCCGGACGCGCAGCGAGACCGGCCTGCGGCGCATTGGGTTCGATGCCTTTCATGCGGTGTTCGATCGTCTCACCGACTATCCGATTCAGCCGAACAGCGGAACGTTTGGCCTGTTGAGCCGGACCGCGCTCGAGGCCTTCAATAATTTGCCGGAGCGCCACCGTTTTTTCCCGGGCCTGCGCGCCTGGATTGGCTTCCCCACCGTCGACCTGCCGTACGACCGGCAGGAGCGCGCGGCCGGCCAGCCGCAACAGACATTTCGCCGTCTCGTGCGCTACGCGCTCGACGGCGTGTTCAGTTTTTCCCATCTGCCGCTGCGGTTGGTGACCTATGCCGGGATTTTCACCGCGCTGTTCGGGTTCGCCATTGGCCTGTTTTTTATCGTCCGCCGGCTGTTGGGGGTGGAGATCGCCTTCACCGGATTCACGACGATCATCACGGTGGTGATGTTTCTCGGCGGCGTGCAGCTCATCGGCATCGGGCTGCTCGGGGAGTATCTCGGGCGCACCTATGATGAGGTGAAGCGCCGGCCGCTGTACATCGTGAAGCCGCGCGCGGTCCGCCCCCCTCCGTTCCGTGACTGAACCGCGGGCGCGCTTCCCGCTGCCGCCCATGACCGCGCTGCTCCGGCGGGTTCATTGGCTGCTGTTTGGCACCCTGCTCGCCATCGCGGCCGGCACGCTCCTGTTCACGACCTTCATGGTCTACGACGACGAGGGCTATGTGCTCTTCTCGCTGAAGAACTTTGTGGAAGGCGGGGGCCTCTACGAGCGCGTCTACAGCCAATACGGCCCGTTCTTTTATCTTTTCAACCAACTGCTGCATCTGGGCGGCGCCGGGGTGGACTTCACGAACACGAGCGCGCGCCTCCTGACCGGCTGCTACTGGCTGGCAACCACCGCACTTTGCGGCGCGATGGTGTGGCGGGCGACCCGTTCGCACGTGGGAGCGGTCATCACGGCGGCCGGCGTCTTCCTTCACCTATGGTCAATGACCAGCGAGCCGTCGCATCCCGGCGGGTTGATCGTGTTCCTCGTTGCCCTCGCGGGCTGGGCCGGCGTCCGCTGGCACACTCAGCCGCGCCGTCTCGCCGTTATTCTTGGCCTCGTGGGCGCGGCACTTTGCCTGACAAAAATCAATGTCGGCGTGTTCCTCTTTGCCGGCGCCGCCGCCTGGTGGGCGCTGGAACTGGACGAGCCCTGGCTCGGGCGGCGGGCGCGGGCCTGGCTGGTCGGCGCCGTGATGGCGTTCCTGCCGCTCGCGCTCATGCGCCAGCAACTCGGCCTGCCTTGGGTGGTCACGTTTGCGCTGGTGAGTGGAGCGGCGGGCGCGGCGACGGTGCTGGCGGCGGCGCGCGGCGCCACGGCGATCACGCGCGGGAAGGATCTGCGCGCACTTTTCCTCGCCGCCGCCGGACTCACGGTGCTCACGGCCGTCGGGATCCTCCTCCAAGGGACCTCGCTGACCGGCCTGCTGGAAGGCGTCCTGCTCGGACCCTTGCGGCATCCGCAGCTCTACGTGGCGCAGGTCAACTGGCGGGCCGGTGCCGTGGCCTGCGCCCTCGGCTCGCTGGCGCTCGCCAGCGCAGCTACGGCGTGGCGACCGGCTTGGGCCGTGACCGCGATTGCCATCGCCCGGCTGCTCGCGACGGCTTGGTTTTTTCTCGCCTGGATTTTTACGGGGCTCATCCATCCCCACGCCTTCGTCCTCTCCTACGCGCTGGCGATGACGTGGCTGTTTGTCTTTCCTCTCGGCGGAGACGCCGGGACGCAGCCCGCGCGGGCGTGGCTCGCGCTGCTCCTCATCCCGCAGGCGCTGCACGCGTTTCCGGTCGCAGGCAGCCAGATTAGTTGGGGCACGTTTCTGTGGGTGCCACTCGCGGTGATCGCGGCGTGCGACGCGTTCCGGCGGTTCGCGTTGGCGTCAGCGCCCATGCGGCGGGGATTGGGCGTGGCGGCAATCGCGGTGCTGGTTGGGTTGACCGTGCGCTGCGTGCAAAGCGCCCAGCTCGGCGTGACGCGCGCCCGCGAAAGCGCACGGCTCCGCCTGCCGGGCGCAAATGCGCTGCTGCTGCCAGAGAACCTCGCGACGACGTTGCGCGCCCTTTCGTTGAACGCCGTCACGCACGCCGATGTGCTGTTCAGCCTGCCCGGGATGCACAGTTTCCACCTCTGGACCGAGGTGCCGCCCCCGACCCCGGCGAATGCCACGCATTGGTTTTCCTTGCTCTCGGCCGCACAGCAGGAGGCGATTCGGGTGCGCCTGGCCGCGTCGCCCCGCTCGTGCGTCATTGTGCAGCGCGACATCCTGGCCTTTCTCGAGCGCAATGGCATCGCCACGGACAGCCCCCTCGCGCGCTGGCTGCGCGAAAACTACGAGCCGGCGTTCACGCTGCAGACCTACGAGTTTTGGGTGCGCAAGGGCCGCACCATCGCGGCCGTCAACACGGCCACGGCGCGCGAAGCCACCCCCGGTGCGCAGCCGCGGTATCAGCTTTCGCTGACCCTCATTGAACCGTCCTTGCGGGGCATCACCTCGATCGAGCTCGCCAACCTGGAGGGCGACCGGAGCACGAGCGTAATGACGTGGGGCAAGCATGACGCGGAGATTTTCGTGACGCCGCTCAACTCGGCCGGGCGCCAGGCCGGCGCCCCGCGGGCCGTGGCGTTTCCCTTCGAGGCCGGCGGGCTCGTGCGGATCGAGGTGCGCACCGACCGCTT
>JBKJRG010000167.1:0-2831 GCA_046594805.1 Opitutaceae bacterium
AAACGATAGACATGCGCCGCGATCAGGTTGCCCAAAAGCAAGCCGCCAATCGTGTACCCGCCGGCAAATGCCGGCACGGCTACCGGCCCAAGCGGGAGGTAGACGACGAACGAACGGAAATATTTTTCCTGCCCCGCCCAGATGCCGAGGTTCCCCTGGTCCAGCGTGGCGGCGAACCCCAGCACCATGCTGAACACCAGCAGGACCACCGTGAGCTTGAGCGATACGAAAACGTCACCCAGCTCGCCCAGGAGGGAAAGCGTTCGCGCGCGACGGGAGACAGGAGAGGCAGGCGGCATGGGAGTGGTCGGATCCGTAAGGTGCCATTTTGCCACAACCCGGGCCCCACATGCTGTGCGTTTCTTGCGGAGCCTTGCGCACGGCTTGTGTGCCGGCGTTTGGCCGGCGAGCAACGACCGCAAAGTGTGCGGCTATCTTGGCAATCGATGCACAGCCATGTGCCTTCGCTTCCGGCATCCTCAGGTCGATCTCTCAGGCGGCAAAACCGGTCGGGCTTCGGCGGTGGGCAACCGGCGAGCCCGGCTGTTCACGCCCGCCTCTCACTGCACTCCCCCGAATCGCTTCTACTACATCATGATGAAAATAATATCCTGGAATCAACTCACCAAATCTCTCCTCCTGTCGGCGGGCCTGGCCGCCGGGTTGGGTCTCGCGCCGCGCACCCTCGCCTGCGAGGCGTGCGCGCAGTGGATGGCCCAACGGCTGCTCTCGGGCGACACGCCCTCAGCCCACGCGACGGAGATGGCCGGGCTGATGAGAAACTCAACGTGGGAGGCCGCGCAACGCATGCTGGCCGCGGCCCTCGGTTCCGCCACTCCCTCGCCCTCGGTCGCCGGCGCGATTGCTCCGACGGCACCGGCGCCGGCCGTTTCGATCTCGGCAGTCGCCGCCCCGGCATCCCCGCCGGCCGCCACCCCCGAGCATCCCTTCCAGGCGATAATCGATCGCGACAAGAAACTCGGCATCTGGGAAACGAGTTACGTCCCGCCCGGCACCAAACCCGACAAGCGCTTCACGCTCGTGATGCAGGAGGGCGAGGTGTTCCTCGGCAACGGCGTCATCTACAGCGGCTTCACGGTCAACGGCTCGATTCCCGGCCCGACCCTCATCGTGGAGGAGGGCGACGTGATTGAGCTGACCGCGGTCAACAAGGGCGAGGTCCCGCATGGCCTTTCCGTGCATGCCGCCTACACGCAGACCTCGAAATATTTCGGCCGCATCAAACCCGGCGAATCGAAGTCCCACACGTTCCGCGTCAATCACCCGGGCGTTTACATGTATCACTGCGCTCCCGGCGGCCATTCGATCCCCATGCACACGCTCCTCGGCCAGTATGGCATGATGGTCGTCAAGCCGAAGACCGTGAAATTCAAGATGGAGCAGGTGATGGGCCGCAAACCCGACATCGAGATTTACCTCGTTCAGCACGAGCTGTTCGCCAGCGGCAAGGACGCCATCGACGGGCACGCCGCCTATGTGATGTTCAACGGCAAGCTGTTTCGCTACGCGGAGAGCCCGATCAAGGTCCGCCCGGGGGATTTCGTCCGCATCAACTTCCTGAATGTCGGCCCTAATCTCACCTCTACGTTTCACCTGGTCGGCATCATCTGGGACTACGCCTACTGGCAGGGGCTGCCGACGCCCGAAAACACATTTACGGGCGGCCAGACCGTGACCGCCGGTCCTTCCGACTCGTGGGTGGTGGACTTTCGCGTGCCACCCGACGAGGGGGCCTACCTAATCGTCACGCACGCCTTTGGCGGCGCCACGCGCGGCGCCATTGGGATCATGCAGGCCACCAAGGATGCGGTGCGCGATGCGATCGTGCTGGCCGACGGGCCGCTGTATTCCGCCGCCGATTTTGAGAGACTCAAAGCCAAGGCCGTGCGCCGCATCTCGCCCTTCGAGCCGGGCTCCGACGATCTGGAAAATCCCTACGTGCTGCCCGCCGGAAGCAAGAAGCTGCGCGTTCAGATTATCGGCAACTCCTTCTGGCCAAAAGTCGCCGTGGTCCCCCCCGGGACCATCGTCGAATGGCAGAACGAGGACGTGTTCACTTTCTACGATGGGGAGTTCTCCGGAGTACACGATGTCGTCTCCACCAGCAAGGCCCCGGAGGGGTTCGCATCGCCCTTGCTGGGTCATGCTGAAAAGTGGAGCAAGGTGCTCACAAAAAAGGGCCAATACGAATATTTCTGCACACCGCACCCGTATATGGAAGGCATTATCCGGGTCGAGTGAGCCGCCCCGCGCCCTCCGTCGTCGATCGGATATTTCCTCCCGGGAGGCGGTGAGTGGTCCGAAACCGGGCTTTAGGCACCGCGCTGTCCACGAGGGGGCTGGGGCGAAGGGTAATGCTTCGTTTGAGCGAGGTCGTCCACGCTCACCGCCACCATAAAGGCTATAATCAAACACTAATAGGTGTTAGTATAATCTCTAAACGGTTGGGATTGTTGGCCTTCGCGGCGCCGGGCCCGCACAGCCGCCAATCAACGCGTAGTAAAAACCTCGCCGGAAGAGACCCGCTACCACTGAAACGCGGTCTGCAGGTAAAAGAATCTCGCATCGCTGGCGCCGCCAGTCTGCGCGAGATAGCGCCCGGCCGAAAAATAGCTATAGCCTGCCTCGATGGTGATTCGTTTACCCAGTGCCCGGGAGAGCACGAGATCAGTCTCGGTGCCGGCTTCGCGCGCAGCTTGCCGCGCGGCGGCGGTCAGCGGGCGCACGGCGGTGACCGCATTGGCGCGGAACCAGGTGTCGCTCACGCGATCCAGCGCGAACCAGTGGTGCTCGAGTCGCACCTTCAGCCC
>JBKJRG010000552.1:0-2919 GCA_046594805.1 Opitutaceae bacterium
CTGAATAGATTCGGCTAAGCCGTAAGAATTCAGAAGAGATCTGCCCACGGAACACACCGAACACACGGAATGAATAGATTGCACCTGTTTGGCGGGGATGAACCTCATTCACCAACCAGTTAGCCCTGCCAGTCCGACGCACGCACCTACATGCCGTTTCTCTTCCGTGTGTTCAGTGTGTTCCGTGGGCAAATTCAGATAGCTTGATTGAAGGGATCCGGCTTCAAAGCGACAAATGCCCGAGCGCGAGCAGCCCATAATAGGTGTATTCGGCGTCCACAAACTCATCTGCCCAGTGGCCATGAAATCCCCCCTCGGCGGTCCAGAGGGAATCGACGAAATCCATGCACCGTTCATGAAGCACATTCGGCAAACGCCGCTCCATCGCGGCGAGCGCGTGCAGCGCCGTGGCGGTTGACAAAAGATCCGGCAGCGGCGCGCCGGGCACCGCCAGGAAGCCGCCCTGCGGATGCGCCTGCGTCAGGACCCAGTCTCCCACGTCCTGGTTGACGGGAAAGCCCAGGTGCCGGATCAGGGTAACGGCACCCGCGGTCGCATTCAGCGCGCCGATTTTCGCGCCCGGGGCATTGCTCCAGGCACCGTCGGCCGACTCGAGTCGTTTCAGCGCCTGGATGAGCCGGAGCGTCTTCGGAGGGGTTCGGCCGAGATCCTGGTACGCGCCCAATGCCACGAACGCCCCGTAGGCGGTGCCGTGCGGCAGATCCCGGCTGCCGTCGTAGCCACCATCGGGTTTCCGAAATTGCTCTATCCGATCCAGCAACGCTCGATCGAGCCCGTCCGGCATGCGCGCCGTGCCGATGAAAGCCCAACAACGGGCGAGCGCCGACACATGGATGAAGTCGAGGCTTTCCCCGGTGCCAAATCCCCTGAGGTACGCCTCGACCTGCTCAGTCGGCTGGGGCACCTCGAGCGCCTGCAGGCCCGCGAGCGTGAAAATGGTGTAGTACAAATCGGGCCGGCCCGCCCGATCCCGACCGCCCCCCTCCGCGGTGAGTTGGCGCTGGAAGAACTCCCGGACCAGATCGGTCGATTCACCCAGCAGCCGGGGCGCGAGCCGGGCGACTTGCAGCAGTTGGAGGCGAAGGCTCAATGCCTCAACGCGCGGCAGCCAGCTCCGCAGCCGGCGCGGGGACGCTATTGGCCGCGCTCAACCCACTCATCCGGTTGAGCTGCTCGTACTCCTTGCACCAGCCCTTGATTTCAACGTCGTTGAAAATCTTTCCAATCGTCCGCCGGAGCAGCCCCTTGAGATTGGGTTCCTCGAGTTCGTGCAGGGACCGGATGGCTTCCTCCTTGTAAGTGCCGAGCAATACGTCCGCACGCTCGCTGGCGCCCAGCTCCGCGTAAAGCGCCTCCACCTGTGCCGGCGTCACGCCGTCGGGCCAGACCCGCCGCCAGATCGAGGCGAGCAGATCCTTCGGTGCGCCCTTGGCCTTCTCGTGCGCGATGGCGAGCAGGAGGCTGGGGCGCAGGCTGGCGATATCGTTGGTCTCCCCCCCCAGGCCGAGATCGCTCAAGTCATCGCGAATCTGATACGCCACGCCGAGCGCTTCGCTGTATTTTCCAATCACGTCGGAAACCTCTTCGTGCCGGTCCACTCCGGCGTAGAGCGCGCCCAGGCGCAGCGCCACCTCGAAGGCGGGCGCCGTCTTCCGGCGGAAAATATCGAGCACTTCGTTGGGCCGGAGCGGCGCGGGATGCCGGGCCCAGCAGAGCTCGGCGCCCTGGCCGCGACAGAGCTGGCGCTGCCCGTCGGCCGCCACCTTGAGCATCTGCACGCGTTGCTCGGCCGATACGCGGCTGGAGGCCAGCAACCGGTACCCTTCGCCGATCAACAGGTCGCCGACGTTCAGTGCGACCGCGACCCCGTGTTCCTCGTGGAGGGTCTTTTCTCCGTAGCGCAGCGCGTCGTCATCCTCGATGTCGTCGTGAATCAGCGAGGCCTTGTGAAAACATTCGACCGCGACCGCGACTTTGCGAATGTCCTCCGGCAACGGGGTGGTCGTGTCGCCGAGCAGGGCCTGGTACGCCGCCACGGTCAGGAACGGCCGCCAGCGTTTGCCGGCGCGGCCAAGCCATTCGCGGCCGATGCGCTCCGTTTCGCCTTCGGATTTGCCCATGATGAGTTCGAGCGAGCCCGGCGCGAACCAGAAATCCACCTCGTCGCGCAACGCGCCCAGATCGAGCCGCCGGGTGCGATCGTCGCTCGTGAGGTGGATGTACTCCCACACCCAGTCGAGATCCACCGTCGTGTCGATGCAGTCATCCTGGAGGAGGGGAATGGCCACCCCGGGAATCGCGGCCGCCTCCATGTAGGGGAAGGCCTGCTCGAGGACGCTCAGGCAGCTCACGCCCACGATGGCGTCAATTTTTCCGGTCTGGATGATCGACATGACGATCGCACTGCCTTCGGCGACGAGCACGGCATAACCGAGCCGCTCCGCCTCGGCCTGCAGATCCTGGATGGTGCACAGGCCGCATTGCTTGCACAGCAAGCCAAACTCATCGAACGGCGCCGGGCACTTGGCCTCGACGCGCATGCACTTCGGCAGCAGGAGCAGGCGGCGCTCGAAGGGCACGGATGCGAGCGCTTCGCGCCACATTTCATTGCTCAGCAGCACGCCGATGTAGTCACGGTAGATGGGATCGCAGCGCAGCAGCGCGACGAGGCGGTCGGCGTGTTCCTTCAACTGCGCCATGGGGACGGGGGGCACCGGGTTGTGCTCGGCGACATATTCGCGCACCGCCTCGAGCACCCGGGTCCGCTCGATCGTTGTTTGTGGGATGTTTTTCTTGGGCGTGCGGAACCGCTGCTGCACCGCATGGCGCGGGACGACGAGTGAGTCGGGATGGCCGGAAGGACTAAGGGGGATGGACACACTCATGGGAGGAGAAAGA
>JBKJRG010000836.1:0-2683 GCA_046594805.1 Opitutaceae bacterium
AGGAGGAAGAGGTGGTTATGCCGCGATAGACTTCGACTTGGCGTTCCGGTGCCCGCGTCCGGATGGGTATTACTCCCCAACAATCCCTGAGCTCCCGCGAAGCCGCGAAGGTCGCGAAGAAGGGAATACGAGCCTCCCTTCTCCTTTTCGCAGCCGACTTGGGCTTCGGCTGGCCGGGAATATCCGCGCGGAGGAAATCCGCTTCGAAAACTGACATCGCTGTTGTAGGACAGGTCGCTGACCTGGCTCGCATACCGCCAGTTCGCGAGCTGGCCTACAACAACCGTTGCCCCTGTAGGCCAGCTCGCCGCCGAGCTGGCTCCGTTCGAAGGCAAGCTCCTCCGCTGTAGGCCAGCTGAGCTGGCGCGGTACAGGATTCCGTCCGCTACGTCCCGCAGAACGTCTCGTACGCACCCGCACCGTCCGGGGCCGGCAGACGGTAGGCCGGTGCTGGCCGGTCGTGATCGTAAGGCGCCGCCAGCACCTCCATCAGCCGCTCCATGACGCTCAGATCGTTTTGCTCCGCGGCGGCCAGCGCGGCCTCCACGAGGTGATTGCGCGGGATGAACGCCGGGTTGCTGGCGCGCCGGAGACGATCCGAATCCGCGGGCGCGTTCGTCTGCCGCGCCAGCCGTGCCAGCCAGCGCTCGTGCCAGCGCAGGAACTCAGCATCTGCGCGCCGCGGATCATCGGCGGGCAGCGCGCGCGCCAGCCCGGCGAACGTGTTGGTGAAATCCCTCTTCGCCGAATGCATCCACGCGAGCAGCGTCTCGACCAGGGCCAGATCCTCGGACTCCTCGTTGAACAAACCGAGCTTCCGCCGCACGCCCGTGAGCCAGTGGTGCTGGTAGCGAACGACAAAACGCTGGAGTGCCGCGGTGGCCACCGCGACGGCGGGCTCCTCCTGGGGGTGCAGCAACGGCAGGAGCGTCTCCGCCAAACGCGCGAGGTTCCACTGCGCGATCCCCGGCTGGTTGCCGTAGGCATAGCGCCCGCCGGCGTCGATCGAACTAAATACCGTCCCCGGATCGTAGGCGTCCATGAACGCGCACGGGCCATAATCGATCGTCTCGCCGGAAACAGCCATGTTGTCGGTGTTCATCACGCCATGCACGAAGCCCACCAGCATCCAGCGCGCGATCAGCGCCGCCTGTCGCTCGCCCACCGCCTCGAGCAGCGCCGGCGCCGCGTGCGGCGTCACTGCGATCTCGGGATAGTGCCGCCGGACCGTGTACTCGACCAGCGTCTGGACGGCGGCGCGGTCGCCGCGCGCCGCCGCCCACTCGAAGGTACCCACGCGAAGATGGCTCGCCGCCACGCGGGTCAGCACGGCGCCACGCAAGACGGTTTGACGGCGGACCTCCTCGCCCGTCGTCGCGACCGCCAGGCTGCGCGTCGTCGGGATGCCGAGCGCGTGCATCGCCTCGCTGACGATGTATTCGCGCAGCATCGGACCGAGTGCGGCACGTCCGTCACCCCGGCGCGAAAAAGGAGTGGGGCCCGCGCCCTTGAGCTGAATGTCGCAGCGCTCGCCGCCGGGCGTGATTTGTTCGCCCAGCAGGATGGCCCGGCCGTCGCCCAGCGTGGTGAAATGTCCGTACTGGTGGCCCGCATACGCCTGCGCGAGCGGCGCCGCACCGGGCGGCAGCTGATTACCCGCGAAGATCGCCGCGCCTTCGTCACCGGCGAGTGCGTCAGCCGAAAGTCCCAGGGTCTGGGCCAGCGGCCGGTTCAAGACGACCAGCTGCGGCGCCCGCACCGGCGTCGGCGCGACGGCCGCGTGGAACAAGACCGGCAACTGCGCATAGGAGTGTTCCAGGCGCCAGCCGGCCGTGGTGGACGATGTCGATTTCTGCACCCGAGAGGACACGCCTTGAGCCATGAATGAACTTCCCTGAAAATCGATTCCCGTCGAGGGCGACCACGGGATTTTTCCCGGCGGCGCACCGTCCGGTTTAGACCGGGCGACCAGAAAATGGACGAAATGGGAGAGCTGGGGGGAAATCGGCTATCCGTCTTATTCTGACCCTTCGGTCCAAAACGCCTGGGCTACTTCTTCCCAATCCCGAAGGCGGGTACCGTCCCCGACACCAGATGCACGATCCGGTTTTCAATCTCTTCGTCGCCCTTCCGAGGTGCGGTGATGTCGCGGATGACCAGCACCGCTCCCACGATCTCGCCCTTGCGCCCGCGCAGGGGCGAGGCCGAGGTCGAAATCGATTTCACACTGTGGTCGAAGCAGCGAATCTCGACGGTTTCATGATGAGAAGCCTCTCCCTTCTTGAGCGCGCGCAGCAACGGCCCATCCTGACCCTTCAACAACTGGCCGTCGCCATCCCACCAGGCGAGGAACTCACCGTACGAATCGTCCCCGGCCAGATCGACGGCCTTCAGGATTTTGAGCACTGCCTCATTTGTCTGGCAGATTCGACCCTCGATGTCTGAAACCAGGACGCCGACGTGGAGCGTCTCCAGCAGCGCCGCATGTTTGCGAGCCGCGTTGAGCAGCGCTTCCGTTTCGGCCAACTGGCGCTCCCGTTCGCGCAGCAGGTTCGCCTTGTGTTGATAGCTGGCATAAACCTTCACCTTCCGTCGCAGCACATCCGGATCGAACGGCTTGCTGAAATAGTCCACGGCCCCGGCCTTGTATCCCTCTTGTACAGAAGGGTCCTCGGTGGAGATG
>JBKJRG010000066.1:0-2663 GCA_046594805.1 Opitutaceae bacterium
AGTTTGGAACGTGTCTCGTTGCCAGAAGGCAGGGGCGTCGCTTGACGACGCCCGCGGGCGTCGTCAAGCGACGCCCCTGCCTTCTGGCAACGAGACACGTTCCAAACTGCGCGTGAACGTCGAGCTCCAGGACGACTTCTCCCTCCACCAGGCATTGTCCCTGTATTTGATCGACACCCTGCCGCTCCTGCCCACCGGAACCGCCCAAGGGACGCGGGCCGCGACCGCCGACTATCCCTTCGATGTGCTCACGCTGTGCGAGGCGATCGTCGAGGATCCGGACACGATCCTCCGCCGCCAGGTCGACAAGCTGAAGACGGAGAAGGTCGAGGAGATGCGGGCGGCGGGCGCGAGCTACGACGAGCGGATGGAAAAGCTCGACCAGATCGAACACCCGAAACCGTTGCGCGAATTCCTCTACGACACGTTCAATGCCTTTGCGGCCGCGCACCCGTGGGTCGACCAGGAAAACGTCCGGCCGAAGTCGATCGCCCGGGAAATGTTCGAGCGGTACATGTCGTTTGCGGACTACATTCGCGAATACGGGCTGCAGCGTTCCGAGGGGCTGTTGCTGCGGCATTTGTCGCAGGTCTGGAAGGTCCTCAGCCAGACGGTGCCGGCCGCGTTGAAAACCGAGGAGGTGGCGGAGATGGAGGATTATTTTCGCGAGCTCATCCGCGGGATTGACTCGAGCCTGCTGGAGGAATGGGAACGGCTGCGAAATCCGGACTTCGTGGCGGCGGCGGGCGAGGGCCAGCCGGCCCGGCCGGCGACGTTCGACATCACCCGCGACCGTGCCGCCTTCCGGCGGCTGGTACGCACGGCCATTTTTGGATTTCTACAGGACATCGTCGCGCGCGACTGGGAAAGCGCCGGCGCGCGGCTGGCGACCGGCGAAGCGGGGGCGACCGGCGAAGCGCCGACGCTCTCGCCAGAGGCGAAGAAGATTGAGGCTGTCTTCGCGGCGTATTTTGACGCCCGGGGCCGTTTCAAACTGGATCCAGAAGGGCGTTCAACCAAGCACACGCATTGGAGCGAGGACGCGTCGACGCGCGATGGGCGGGTGGCGCAGGTGCTGATTGATCCCGAGCAGCACAACGATTGGGAAGCGACGTTCGAGGTGTCGCTGCCCGAATCGCGGGCCGCGAACCGCGCCGTGGTGCGTTTCGCGGGGGTGGCGGCGATTGGGACGTAGCGCAGGCGTCTCGCCTGCTGAGTGACTGCGGCTTCCAGCCGCAGAATCATCGGCTGGTAGCCGTGAGCGTTGCGGAGGAAAAAAATCTCATTTCCCCTTCTGCCCTTTTTTCTTCGTCGTGCCCTCGACGGGAGCGGGCGCACCCTTCTTCACGGGCGCGCCCGGCCATGGATAATCGTTCATCCCCACCGCCGGATCGCGTGGCCCTGTCGGCATCGCCTGGTGCCAGGCCAGCACCTGCTCGCTGAGCCGCGCGACTATCTCCGGGTGCGCGGCGGCGACGTTGCCGACCTGCATCGGATCGCGCGGTAGATCGTAGAGCTCAACCCGGCTGCGGTCCGGATTCAGCAGGAGCTTCCAGTCACCGTCGCGGATCGCGAGCTGCGGGCTGCGATTCCACACGTGGCCGGCAATGTTGAACCGCCACTCCCACATCAGGGGCTTCGAGCGTGCGCGCGACTGCCCGAATAGAATGTCGCTCACGTCCTCGCCGTCGGAGGCGTGTCCGGCCGGCATCGCCACGCCCGCCAGCCGGCACACGGTCGGCATCAAATCGACGCCCGATACGAGCGAGGCGTCATCGATCCGGCCCGCCGGGATTTTTCCCGGCCATCGCGCAATGAATGGCGTGCGCACGCCCCCTTCATAGAGGCTCCGCTTGCGCCCGCGAAAGGGCCCGGCCGAGCCCACGCCGCTGTGCCCGGCGTTCGTGATGTAAATATCCTCCGGACCGTTATCGCTGCTGAAGAAGATCGCGGTGCTGTCGGCCAGCCCGAGTTTCCCCAGCTCGTCCATCAACCGGCCAATCTGCTGGTCCAGGTCCGCCAGGCTCGCATAATAAATCGTGCGGGCGCTTTTGTGCGGCAGGTCCGGGTTGCTGAAGCGCTCGAACGGCGCCATCTGCTCGGGCGTCGGGTTGAGCGTCGCATGGGGGACCAGCGTCCAGAGCTGAAGGTAGAACGGCTTGTTGCCGCGCCCCGCGATGAACTTCAGCGCTTCGTCCACGAACAGGCGCGAGGAATGCGCCCGATAATGCGGGTCACCGCGGTTAATGCCGGCGCCGCTGCCTTCTCCCGAGCCTGCAAAATCGAAGCCATACGCCTCGATCGGCGGCCCGCCAGAACCATTGCCCAGGTGCCATTTCCCGATATGCGCGGTGGTGTAGCCCGCCTGCTTGAGCGTCGAAGCGACATTCGGCACCTTGGGATCGAGGAACTGCCCCATGCCGCGCGCCGTGTTCATCTCGGGCGTCGCGAAGTGCCCGTGGATGCGATTACGCGCCGGGTACATCGAAGTCATGAACGCGCTCCGCGTCGGCGAGCACACGGAGCCGTTCACATAGAAGTGGGTGAACAACGTCCCGTTCTTCGCCAGCCGATCGAGATTCGGCGTCTGGATGAATGTGTTGCCGTAGCAACTCAGGTCTCCCCAGCCGAGATCGTCGGCGAGGATGAAGATGATGTTTGGG
>JBKJRG010000138.1:0-10409 GCA_046594805.1 Opitutaceae bacterium
CATGAAAATCGGGCTGCCGATCGATGCGTCGGTCGCGCGGCTCAAGCGCCAGCACTGGGCTTTCCGCCGGCTGCACGAGATCCTGATCAAGCGGCTGACCTCCGAGCCGATCTATGAGTTGAAAATGGCGTGGAGCCTGCACGCGTATTATTGTGCCGAACACGCGACCTCCTGGCGGAAGCGAGTGGGCGAGATGCGCGAGCCGCCGCTGGGATTGGATGCGCCGCCGCATCCGTCGCTGGACGCGTTCTGCGATGAGCTCCTCGCGGCGCCCAACAAGGCCGCACTGATTGTCGGGGTGTACGAAAAATGCCTGCCCGCGCTGCGTGACGCCCTGCGGCGGTACGTTGCCGAGGTGAACCGGCTGGTTGATCATCCGTCATGCCGATTGTGTCGGTTCGCGCTGATCGAGGTGGAGGAGATGATCCGCTATGGCGAGCAGGCGGCGGTTTCACTGGTGGAAGGCAAGGCCCGCGCCGGACTGGCGCCGTGGGTGGAGCGACTCGACGCCTTGTTCGCGCACGCGGGCGGATTCGAAGGACCTGGCGAAACCAGCTCCGCGCCGGCGCGGATGCACTCCGCGCAACCGTACTCGTACGATCCGGTGCCGCAGCGGGACGAGCGTTTCCCGGATCCCTACAACATGGGCGTGCACGCGGAGGTGTTTCTCTACGACGAGAAGATGCCGGCGGAAGCGAAGCCGCTCATGATGTATTACAAGCGGCTCCGCGAAATCGACGTGCCGGAGATGATGGCTTCCATCATCGCGCAGACGCCGAACAAACCGTGGGCCTACACCCTCGACATGACGCGCCAGCTGTGGGACGAGGCGCGCCATGCCATGATGGGCGAGATCGGCTTCGTGCGTGCGGGCATCGACTGGCGGCGCTATGTGCGCGTCAACTCGACATGGTCGTTGGCGCTCAACACGCAACTCACCCCGGAGGAACGCCACGCCGTGCTGTATTTCATCGAGCAGGGTCTGATGCAAAAAACCGGGAAACGGTTCGAGTGGGAAGTGGGCCTCGCTTCCGGGGACCCCTTCTCCGCCATGATCCAGGACTTCGACTGGGCCGACGAAGTGCTGCACGCGCGCATCGGGCGCGAATGGTACGTCAACAACTACGCCAACCAGCGCGAGGCGATCGAGTATGGCGACCGTTGCTGGTCTCGGGTGCTGATCGACTGGCAGAGCTATCTTGAGCGGGGCCTGACGAAGCATGAAAACTGGTGGCCTTCGCTCTACCTCGAGTGGTGCCGGCTCCATCGCCGCACGCCCGATCCCAAGGTAGCCGATTTCAACACCAGCTACGCCACTGTGCGGGCGGATCTCAAGGAAGTGGCGAGCTCGGGTTAGCGTAAGCAGGCGTCCCTTCCTGCTGTGAGCGTGGCTGCGGCATCCTGCCGCAGGGTCATAAGGATCTGCGGCTGCCCCTCGACTGGCGCGCGGGGCCCTGAGCTTGTCGAACGGGGAAGCCGCAGCCACTCACGCCAGTCAGGGACGCCTGCCGCTACGCTGAAGCGCGGCCGCGATCGCGCTCTGCCAGGAGCTGAGCCGCGATGCTCACTGCGATTTCGTGCGGGTGATTCGTGCCGAAATCGAGTCCGACTGGGCAGTGAAAAGCGGCGGCACGTTCTGCGGAAAGTCCGGCGGCCGTCAGTTCCTGGCGCAGGATGGTGGCCTTGGCCGCGCTGCCGATCACGCCGATGAACGGGAAATTGCGCTCCGCAAGTGCCCGTTGCAGGATGGGCCGGTCGGTCGTGTGGCCCTTGGTCATGCAGAGCACGAACGCGCCGTTGGGTAGCGTGGGCACGAGTTCTGCCGGATGCTCGTGGGCCACCACCCGCAGATTCCGGGCTCGCGGGAGTTGCTCCAGCCACTCCGCGCGTGAATCGCAGACCGTCACATGGCACGGCAACGGCAGCACGACGCGGACCAGCGCCTGCGCGATGTGACCCGCACCAAAGATGAAAATTGGCCACGCGGCGCCGGCCGCGGGGTGGGGCTCGAAATAGAATTTCACCGCGCCGCCGCAGGTCATCCCGACGTCGCCCTTGAGCGTCCAGCTGACGAAGCGCGGTTGCGCGTCGGTTCCCGCCAGCAATTCCTGCGCAAACCCGATCGCCTTCGCCTCGACGCGCCCGCCGCCGACCGTGCCGCTGTGCCGGCCGGCGGCGGTGACGAGCATTTTTGCACCCGTGTCCTGCGGTGTGCTGCCGACGGCTTCGACCAGTGTCACGAAAACAAACGCAGTACCGTCGCTTTCCATCGCCACGAGCTGCTCGTAGAACGAGGGCGGGGCGGGGTCATCGGGCATGCGGGTCCACTGTGCCGCCGTCGGTCATTCGCGCAAGCACCGGGCTTTCCTTCCTGCGGCGCTCCTGCCAGCGCTCGCGCCCCTTGAACAACGGCTGCGATTCGTGCGCGGGGATGGCGGCGTCGGCCACCAAAACGAAATCACGGTCGAGAAGCTGGGCGGCCTCAGCGGGCTCGAGTCCGAAGGGGGGGCCGTCCTCCTTGTCGCCAAAAAAATATTCGCCGGCCAGCGTGCCGCCCGGCCGGAGCAGGGACGCCAACCGGGCGACAATTTTCGGCCAGAAGGCAGGGGGAAGCGCGCACACGAATGTGCGCTCGTAGATCAGCTCGAAGGGCGCCCCGGCAAAATCGTGCGTGAAAAAGTCGCCGAGAACTATGCGGTCGGCAAGAGACGGTCCGACGCGCGTCCGCGCCCGCGCGATGGCCGGCGGGCTGAAATCGATTGCAGTCACCTCATAACCTGCCTCGGCCAGAGCCACGATTTCCTGGCCGGTGCCGCAACCGGGGATCAGCGCCCGCGCGCCGCCACCGGGGTGCGTCGCCAGGTAGCGGTGCAATGCCGCCAGGTTGCGGCCCTGGTCCCACGGCGTGCGCCCGGACTCGTAGCGTTGATTCCAGAAATCGGGATGGGACGAAGCAGGTTCAGGCATGCGGAAGGAGGCCAGCGGTCGACAAACCAACGCCCCATCAAACGCGATGGAGCGTGGGCCGGCCGGCATTCACCACGAAGGACGCGCGCGTGTTCAGCGGGGCCCCGGGACGACTGACGAACGGCACCGTTTTGAAATCCGTCCGCCACTCGCGGGGCGTCACTTCGCAGCGCAGGTAGCCGCGTTCCCGATTGTGAAACTTCACGAACGGATTCTCGGCATACACCGCGGCCAGCGGTTCCGGGTCATTGTTGCCGTCGCCGCTGGAGCTGATCGAGGTGCCAACGAACTCGACGCCCACGCTCTGCGAATCGAGCCGGTCGAAATCGGCAATGAGCTCGTTGGCCCAGTTGGTGTGGATGTCGCCTGTCAGCACCACCGGGTTCTTGATCTTCCGTTCGTGAAAATGCTTCAGCATGCGGCGACGCTCGAATTCGTAGCCGGGCCACTGGTCGAGCGCGTGCGTGATTTCGGGGCCCGCCGTGCGATCGACGCGGGCGACCATGATTTGTTGGGCGAGGACGTTCCAGGTCGCTGGCGAGCGCTCCAGTCCGCTGAAGAGCCAGTCGCGCTGCGCAGCGCCGAGGAGCGTCCCCTTGGGATCCATCACTTCGGCCGTTGGCGCCTTGTTCCCGTCGCCCTGCGGCTGGTCGGTCCGATACTGGCGCGTGTCGAGGACGTTGAAGGAGGCGAGCCGGCCGTAGCCCAGCCGCCGATACAAGGGCATGTCGGGTCCCTTCGGCTGTTGCGCCCGCCGCAACGGCATGTGCTCGAAGTACGCTTGGTAGCCCGCGGCGCGGCGCCGGAGAAAATCGTCGCGCGGCACCGGGCGCTCGGGGATTTCGCCCGCGTAGTTGTTCGTGACCTCGTGGTCGTCCCACGTCACGATCCACGGCGCCATCGCGTGCGCCGCCTGCAGCGCCGGATCGAGCCTGTAGAGCGCGTAGCGCGCCCGGTAGTCGTCGAGCGCGAAAATCTCCGGACTGTTATGGCGCCGGACCCGGTTTTCGGCGATGCCGCCTTCGTAGATGTAGTCGCCGAGGTGCACGACCAGCTCGATATCCTCACGCGTCATGTGCTCATACGCGGTGTAGAGGCCGGACTCGTAGTGCTGGCACGACGCGATCGCGAAACGCAGCCGCTCCGGCAGGCTGTCGGCCGGCGGCAGCGTGTGCGTGCGGCCCTTCGGGCTGACTTCGGTGCCCACTTTGAATTGATACCAATACCACCGGTCGGGGCGCAGCCCTTCGACTTCCACATGCACCGCGTGGCCCCACTGGGGGTTTGCCACCGCTGTGCCGGAGCGGACCACGCGCGTCATTGCCTCGTCATCCGTCACCTGCCACTCGACCGTGACGGCCTCCGGTGGCATCCCGCCGCCCACCACGAGCGGCTGGGGCGCGAGCCGGGTCCAGAGCACGACACCGGTGGGTGACGGATCCCCGGAGGCGACACCCAGGGAAAACGGATAGGCGGAAAACCTCGGCGCCGCGGTTACGGTCCCGGCGGTCCGGCAGGACGAGTACAGGACGGCGGCGGCGAACGAGGTGGAGCCAAGGATGAAGGTGCGGCGCGAAAGCTGGGCCGCGCCGGACAACGGGTAATGCGGGGGCATGACTCCCCATGCAGGGCAGCCACCGCTCCCGCGTCAACCGCGCGTCGTGCTGTCACGCACTTGTGCCGCGCGCCGCGGCCTCGACAACCTCCAGCGCACGGCTAAGACACCGGCATGCGTTACCCCCGCCGTCTCGCCGTCCTGACCCTTTTGACTTCGGCGCTGATTAGCGCCGCGCCTGCTCCGCAAACTTACGATGTTGTCGTGTACGGCGGCACGAGCGCTGGTATTGTCGCCGCAGTGCAGGCGAAGACGATGGGCAAGACCGTCGTGGTCGTCGGTCCCGATCGCCACCTCGGCGGGCTCTCCAGCGGCGGGCTCGGCTACACCGACACGGGCAACAAGGTGGTCATCGGTGGGCTCGCACGGGATTTTTATCACCGCGTCTGGCAACACTACAACGTGGATGCCGGCTGGCGGTGGCAGAAAAAATCCGAGTATGGCAACAAAGGCCAGGGCACGCCGGCGATCGACGGCGCGCAGCGGACCATGTGGATTTTCGAGCCGCATGTTGCCGAGAAGGTCTTCGAGGATTTCGTGCGCGTGCATGGGCTGCGGGTGGACCGCGACGAGTGGCTCGACCGCGCGAAAGGCGTGAAAAAATCCGGCGGGCGCATCACGGCGATCACGATGCTGAGCGGCAAAGCCTATGCCGGAAAAATGTTCATCGATGCGACCTACGAAGGCGATCTGCTCGCAGCGGCGGGCGTCGACTACCACGTCGGCCGCGAGGGGAAAGCGGTCTACGGTGAAGAGTGGAATGGGATCCAGACCGGCGTGCTGCATCACCGGCATCATTTCGGCGCATTGCAGGAAAAAATCAGTCCCTATTGGACTCCAGGCGATCCCAAGAGCGGCGTGCTGCCCCGGATCAGCACGGAGCCCCCGGGCGAATACGGGGCAGGGGACCAACGGCTGCAGGCTTATTGCTACCGGCTGTGCCTGACTGATCATCCGCAGAACCGCGTCCCGTTCGCGATGCCGGAGGGCTACGATCCGCGGCAGTACGAATTGCTGGCGCGCGTCTATGCGGCGGGCTGGACGGAGACGTTTCAAAAATTCGATCCGATTCCGAACCGGAAAACCGACACGAACAACCATGGGCCGTTCAGCACCGACAATATCGGGATGAACTACGACTACCCGGAAGCGTCGTATGAGCGGCGACGGGCGATCCTGAAGGAGCACGAGGTTTACCAGAAAGGCTGGCTCTACTTCATCGCGAGTGATCCGCGCGTGCCCAAGGACGTGCAGGAGAAAATGCGAAGCTGGGGCCTGCCGCAGGACGAGTTCAAGGACAACGGCCACTGGCCGCACCAAATTTACGTGCGCGAGGCGCGGCGGATGATTGGCGCGTATGTCATGACGGAAAATGAGCTGCTGAAGAGAAAGCCAACGCCCGATTCGGTCGGGATGGGCAGCTACACAATCGATTCGCACAACGTGCGGCGCTACATCACGCCGGAAGGCCACGTGCAGAACGAGGGCGACATCGGGGTGCCGACGAAGGGCCCCTATGAAATCGCTTACGGGTCGCTCGTACCGAAGCGCGGCCAGGTGGAAAATCTTCTCGTGCCGGTGTGCGTCTCGAGTTCGCACATCGCGTTCGGTTCGATCCGGATGGAACCGGTCTTCATGATCCTAGGCCAGTCGGCGGCGACGGCCGCGGTGCTGGCGATCGATGGGAAGACGAGCGTCCAGGACGTGCCATACGGGCGCTTGCGCGAGCGACTGCTCAAGGACGGGCAGGTGCTGGAGTACACCGAACTGCCGGCTGAAACGAAGAAGTAAGGTCGCGCAGGGGAGAAGTCGCCTTCGGCTTTTGCACCCGGACCGCTGAACGGCGCCGAGCCGAAGTTCGCACCGGTGATCAACAGGGTGTTCGTCGCATAATCGGGTGCGGCGCTGGTGATGATAACCCGGTGGGTGCTGGCAGCCGTGGTGTTACCATTGCCCTTGCCATTGGCAGACGCGGCCTGAGTGACGCGGGTTTGTGACCGGCTACGCGTATGTTTCCGTTGTCATCCAATGGATGACAACGGGTCGCGTGCCCGCCCCTGCGCTTGCGAGGAATCCTTGTCATCTAATGGATGAGCGACGCCCTTCCGCGGGGTTCGCAAACACGTGGTCGGGTTTCAGTTCTGTCCTAGCCACCAGCGCCGCCGAGTGAAAGATCAAGCGTGGGATCGAACTTTGGTGTCACGCGGCAGTCATGCAGCGTTAACGGGAACTGGAAGGGAGACGCGCGTGAATGAAGTCGATGCGGAATTTTTGGTGTGATTCGGGCGCGATCATTCATTTAGCTCTGTCAGTTCTCCGATCGGTTACATCCCAACCCTCCTCTTCCATGAATGATGCCGCCTCGATTCCTGGCCGCCGTTTTGCGCGCCGTTTCTTTCGCTTTGTCTCCTTCTTGCCAGTCATGGCCGGCGTGCTCGCGGTTTGCGTCTTCGGCCAGTCGGCGGGAACCGGTCGCATCACCGGCCGGGTGTTCAACCCTGCGACGCAGGCCTTCGTCCGCAATGCCGAGGTTACGGTCGAAGGCGCGGACATCGTGGCCTACTCCGATGCCGACGGCTCCTACGCTCTCTCCGGCGTCCCCGCTGGCCCGGCCACGGTGGCCGTCGCCTACACCGGCTACGAGCGCGCGACGGCGAGCCTCACGATCACCGCCGGCCAGACCGCGACGCGCGATTTCGAGCTGAAGGGCGCGATCTTCGCGCCGAGCGCCGGGGCCAAGGCCAAAGCCAACGCCGATGCGATCATACAGTTGGAAAAATTTGTCGTCTCCAACGAGCGCGAGGGCAACGCCAAGGCGATTATGGAGCAGCGCGCGGCGCTCAACATGAAGAGCGTCGTCGCGTCGGACAACTTTGGCGACATCACCGGCGGCAACATCGGCGAGTTCGTGAAATACCTGCCGGGCGTCGTGATCGACTACGTCGATGCCGATGCGCGCGCCGTGCGCCTCGGCGGCCTCGATCCGAAATACGCGGCGGTAAGCGTGGACGGCATGCGAATGGCGAGCGCGGCGTCGGCGACCTTCGCGGGCGCGACCCGGCAGTTCGAGTTCGAGCAGTCCTCGATCACCAGCATCGAGGCGATCGAGATCAACAAGACCTCCACGGCGAGCATGGACGCCGATGCGCCGGCGGGCACGATGAACTTGCGCAGCAAAAACGCCTTCGAGCGCAAGGGGCGCGAGCTGACCTTCACCACCACACTCACGGCCAACCCCTACGCTCTCACGACGGCGCGCACGCCCGGCCCCGGGGACGGCGAGCACCGCAAGATCCGCCCCGGCTACGTGTTCACCTATGCCGATTCGTTCCGCCAGCGCTTCGGCATCCAGCTCAGCCTCTCGCACAACAGCCTCTACAACGAGCAGGCCGGCATCACGCACATCTTCGACACCGGCACCGTCGCCGCGCCGCGTCCGCCGATCATCAACAACCTCACCTTCCGCGACAACCCGAAGATCACCACGCGCGCCGCCTTCGGCCTCAACCTCGATTTCAAGATCCTGCCCGGCCTTGTCGCCTCGCTGCGCACGCAGGGCTCGCACTTCAACGACGAGATCAACGCCCGCCAGGTGATCTTCCGCGCCAACACCGCCGACCTCGATCCGGCCTCGACGCTCACGAACCTCGTCGCGCGCGAAACCGCCAACATCAACACCCGCCTCGAGACCATCATCGGCCACAGCGACAAATGGAACGAGACGATGACCTACACCCCGAAGCTCGAGTTCAAGCGCCACGATCTCCAGCTCACCGTGGGCGGCGGCTATTCGCGCAGTCGCACGCACTACGAGGATCGCCGCACCGGCTACTGGGCCTCGACCAATAATCGCATCACGCGCATGAGCTGGGCCGCCACGCGCAGCAACACGACCGAGGGCGAGTGGCAGATCCGGCGGATTTCCGGGCCGCTGTGGAACGACATCGCCAGCTTCAACCGCGATGACGCCAACCCGAACAACATCGGCACGTCCGAGCGGAAAGGCCAGAGCCAGGTGTGGCAGGGCTACTTCGACGCGAAGAAGAGCTTCGACCTCGGCCTCCCGATCACCGTGTCGGCCGGCGTGAAGTCGCGCCTCACCGCTTACGACCTCTACAAAACGGGTGCGCTCACGTGGACCTACATCGGCCCCGCGCGCAGCCAGCTCGCCCCGACCACCGTCATGGCCGTGCACCCGCAGCCCGTCTTCGACCCGCGGCAGGGCGACAACGTGCCCTCGCTCGGCATCCCGATCGCGAACGCGACGCTGATGTATCAGTTGTTCCAGCGCGATCCCGGGCAGTTCACCGAGAACACGGTCGCGAATTTTTCGACGTTCAACGCCAGCCCCCGCGCGGTGAAGGAGCAGGTCGATGCCGGCTACGTCGAGTTCAACACCCGCTGGCACGCGCTCCGCCTCAACCTCGGCGTGCGGCAGGAGCGCACCCGCACCGTCGGCCGCGTGTTCGACCTCATTCCCAACGCCGTCGTGCGCGCCGCCGGCTACACCGCCGGCACCATCCCCTTCATCACCTACCAATACCGCGGCTTCCAGCGCAGCAACCGCTACGGCGGTTACGAGAACACCTTCTTCAGCGGCGGCGCGAAATACTCGCTCGCCAAAAACCTCGTGCTGCAGGTGGCCGCGAGCCAGTCGATCGGCCGGCCCGACTACAACAACCTTGCCGGCGCGCTCACGATCGACGAGACCAACTTCATTGTCCGGATGCCCAATCCCGACCTGAAGCCGGAGACCTCCGACAAGTATTTCGCAAGCGTCCAGTATTACATGGAGCCTGCCGGCACGCTCAGCGTCTCCGCCTACAAGCTGAACGTGGAGAACATGGGCACGACCAACACGCAGATCACCGCCGAGCAGGCGGGGCTCGACGACGACCCGGAATATGTCGGCTACACCTTCCAGCGCCCGACCAATCTCGCCGGCATCCGCAAAATCAAGGGGCTGGAGATCGAATACAGCCAGCAGCTCGTCTTCCTGCCGGGCTGGGCCCGCGGCTTCAGTGTCTTCGGGTCACTGACCCGGGCCGTGCCCGATCTCCGGGTCGTCAACGTAGTGCCTAAGTCCGTCAACGGCGGCGTACGTTTCAGCAACCACAAATTCAACCTCCAGCTCCGCACCACGTGGGTCTCCGCCCGGCTCACTTCCATCGGGGCGACGCAGACGCAGTGGCAATACGAACGAATCATGTTTGACGTGAGTGGCGGCTGGAAACTCAGCGGACGCTACGAGCTCACGCTCAGCGGCCGCAACGTCCTCAACTCCCCCAACCGCGGCTACGTGAACGAGCCGGGCCTGATGCGGACAAATTTCTTCTACGGCCCCGTGTGGTCAGTCGGCGTGCGCGGGCGGTGGTAGTGATGGCAGTTGCGGTGTCCGTGAGTTAAGCCCGAAGCCATGTGTCGTCGTAGGTCAGCTCGCTTGCGAGCGCTCCGACCGCTTGGAACCAGAGCGCTCGCAAGCGAGCTGACCTACAAAACCAACGCCGCAGATTCAACGGCCGCGTTGCCTTGGGCTATTGAATTTCGCCCCTTCGACCGGTCATGAGTTGATGCCGCGGGCGGCCAGATCCTCCTTGCGCGATGACCGCGTCCTTCGCTCATCTTGCGCGTTACGTTCCCCCGCGGCGTGGGGAGCCGCTTCCTGGCAGCCTTCGATCTTTGCGCCGGCTCTTCCGCAACCTCCGACCTCCTGTTACCTTAAACCCAACCTATTCATGAGCCGTTCTGCTGTGTCCCGCCCTTTCGCCTGGTCCGTTGTTTTGACTGTCCTCGGTCTCGGAGTCGGCTTGGCTCACGCCCAACCTGC
>JBKJRG010000188.1:0-3015 GCA_046594805.1 Opitutaceae bacterium
CGAATCTTGGCATCGCCCACGAGGGTTGAAACCGCGGAGCTCGCGCGATACCAGCCGCCGCGGGTGAATTTGCCAACGTCAGCCCGCGCGGTCTGGAACTTGTACCGCACGAGTCGCCCGGAGAGCCGCGCCGTGTTTTCCCCCGCCGTCGCGATGGCGCGGTGAAAGGTGGCCTGCGGCTCGACGTCGTGAAGCTGATCCTGCCGCCACGCCGGCACCGTCGCGTGGTAGTTTTGCCACCCCGCTTCGAGCCAGCGCCGGTGCGAGACATGGCCCAGGTTGGCCCGCAAATGATCGAAAGTCCCCGCCGGCAAATCCCAGCGCGGCTCGGCCTCGTTCAGCTTCCGCATGGCCTCCGCCCGTCCATCGAACGCCAATACGAAGCGCGCGGAGTAGTCGTATGCCACCGCCGCAGCCGTGTAATGCAGCAGGAGCGCGCGCAGCCGAGGGGTGTCCGGCTCGATGTCCGCATGCCGCTGATAAAACCAAACCGTGCGCAGCAGCGCGGCGCGAAAACTCAGGAAAGTGATCAGCATCTGCCGAATCTCGTCGTCGTCCTCCGGCCGGTAGTAACTCCGCTCGCCGGTGAGGAGCCCGGTTTCGAACCGGCGGAACCGCCCTTCGAGTTCCGCCAGTCCCGCGATTACCGAGACGAGGGCGCGTTCGTCCGCCTCCAGCCGGGACGTCAGCTCGGCGGCAGCCATGCGTTCCAGCGCCGGCGACGCCTGCCGGACAAATTCAATCGGCCGGTCCCGCAAGAGCCATCCGCCCAGTGCGACGCCGAGCGCCAGCACCACGGCGCTCACGGTCACGGTCAGCCAGAGCGGCGGGCGATAAACCACACTGGGCGGCAACTGGATCGCGGTCGGCAGCCCAGCCTCGGTCGCAAAGGTCTCCAGTAGTTGTCCAATCGCCCGGTGCTCGGCGCGCAGCGCGGTCGCCTGTTCGCGCCGGAGCAGCAACCGCAACTCCGCCCACCAGAATGGTCCCGCCCGGCGAAGCCATCGCCCCGCTGCCAGCGCGATCAGTCCGGCGATGGGCATGGACGCCAGCCAGACCCACGCCACCCAGGGCCGGAAATAGAGACTCATCCGCCACCAAACCAGCGCATACCATCCGGCGTAAATCGGGACACTCAGGCCGAGCCGGCTCAACGCCACCACCATCCGGCCGGGCCCCGCCACCCGTCCCGCGAGCGCACGCACAATGGCATACGGCACGAGGTGATGCAGCAGGCCCATCAGGCTCACCAGCGCGCCCAACCCGATTAGGAGGGCATCGCGTACCATCGCCAGGAAGAGGCGGGGCCCTCTGAGGCTGAAGATCCGACCGTCGGTCGGTACGCGCTCCATCCGCAACGCGGCCGCGTGCGCCGCCACCGCCCCCGCGGCCGCCTCGGCGCGCGGTGGATCCGCACGGTGGAAAAAATTAATCGCATCCGCCGCGCGCTTGCGTCGATGCAATGTCGCCAGGGCGGCGCGCCGGCCACCGGGGGCCGGCGGCAGCAAAGCCTCGATATCGTCCAGCAGCGGTTCCCAGGCGGGATTATCCAGATGAACCACGCAACGGCGCAGCCGGGCATCGATCTCCTGCGTCAGCGCCCGCATCGCCCGATGTTCGTCGGCGCCGTGCATCCGGCGCCAGTTGTCGGCGTCGATCGGCCGGCCAATCTTGAGCCAGACGGCGGTGCGAAACCGCTCCTTGCGTTCATAGATGATGCCGACCGGCACCACCTTCAGCCCCCGGGCCCCCGCGGCCAGCGCCAGCATCGCCAGCCGCGCCGCCCCGGAACGCACCAGGGCAAGCTGGACCGCATCGTGGCTTTTCCCCTCGGGAAAGATGCCCATCACGGTGCCCTGCGCCAGCTGGCGCCCGGCGAGATCGAGGGACTGCAGGTTCTTCGAGACCTGTTTTGCGTCATCACTCCCCCGATACGCCGGCACCATCCCGAGGGCCCGCAGCAGCGCGCCGAAGACCGGGACGTCGAACAGCGGCGCCTTTGCCATCAGCTGCACCGGCCGCTGCGCCGCGATGCCCAGCATGATGGGATCGATCAGCGAATTCGGATGGTTCGCCACCAGCAGCACCGGCCCCGTCCGTGGGATCAGGCCGGCGCCCGTCACCTCGATCCGCGGATAATAGAAAGCGACCACGGCGCGGATGAGCCGGCGCGCGATACCGGGTTGTTCAGTCATGAAGGATGAAGCGGTGGACGCCGCGGGGATGCCCCAGCAGAACGCCGGGTCCGCCGGCACGCAAGCGCCGGACGCCCGTCGATGCTGCCGCCCGAAGGTAGGGCAGGTCTCTGAACTGCCCACGGCCCCCGAGGGATGACAGAGGGCGGGACGCAGGCCACCCTACCATGGGCCGCGAATGCGGGCGATTGAGGGGGACGCGGCGCCCTCGTCCCATTTCAAAAAGCCAACCCGGCGGCGAACCTGCCAGGTGGGGCGGCGCGTTGCCTTTGATCCCGCGAACCACCTCAATGGCGGTCGTGGCCACGTTTCTCCTGTTCGCGCCGGTGTTTCTCATCTTCGAGGTCTGGCAACTTGTGCTCAGCGAGCGGTACCTCGGCATCAAACAGATCGCCCGCGGCGCCGACCCCCGCTCGCTCGGGCTGGGCGAGTTCACGGCCTTCTGCTGGAGCGTGACGCTGATCGGCTACTGGCTGTGGATGGGCTTGCTGATGCTGGTGCCCTTCGGTCGGCTGCATGGGTTGGGCCTGCTGCTCATCTCGAGCATCGGCTTCACCTTTCGCCGCGGCGCGAACCTCAAATGGGTCCTCGTAATCCTGACCTTCGAAGGTGCCGTCCGCGTCGGCCTGCTCATCTCCCTCTGCGCCACCGCGTGGCGCCGATTGTAGCGCCCGGGTCGACGGGCCGCCCCCGCTACCAAAAAAACCCCGGCCGTCCTTTTCACGTATTACGTGAAAACGCGCCCGGGCAGGAATCAGGGCGAGCGCGGGCGTCTCGCTAGGGCAGGATCCGGTGACAGAACCGTTTCCGCCCGCGGGCG
>JBKJRG010000337.1:0-3376 GCA_046594805.1 Opitutaceae bacterium
CGCTCGTCGCGTAACTGAGCCGCAGATAGCCCTCGGCCCCGAAGGCGACGAGCGACGCCATCATTCAGAAGGGTGTCACGCGGCTGGCGAATTTCTGTGCGACGCTGAAGCGCTGACGCGCCGGAGACGTCGCGGCCGGTGTCCCGGCACGGAGACAGACATCGCTGATACGATCGGACAGACATCGCTGACAGTTTTTGGTGGGAAAGCTGGCTAGGCTCTCGGCCTATGCCTTGGAAAGACACGTCGGTGGCGGTGCAAAGACTCGCGCTGGTTCGGGCGCTGTTAAGAAAGAAAGAACCTGTCGGAGTGATCTGCCGTCGGTTTGGAATAAGTCGTCAAACGAGCAGCTAGTTTCTGCGCGGGTTTATGGCGCAGGGTGCCTTGGGTTGCGCCCAAGGTTCTGGCAGTGGCCGCGCCCCTACGTTCCGGTTTTCGACGGCAAGGCGCGGGGAATCAAACTGGCTGAGTCGGCGCGCGCCACGGAAGAAAAGCGCCGCGGAGGCAGGGGAAGTCTAAGATTCACGGCAGAGCGTGGCAGACGAAGGCTCCATCGGTCCGGCTCGAGGTCCAAGCGGCCACCATAGGTAACACATGAGCGACTGGATAAAATCGATCCTCGAGGATTTTTCCTATGGCGGCGTGGTTTTCCTCATGTTCCTGGAAAACGTTTTTCCGCCCATCCCCTCCGAGCTCATCATGCCGCTGGCCGGGTTTTTCTCCACCCGGGGCGAACTCTCGTTGGTCGGGATTATTGCGGCGGGAACATTTGGTTCCGTGCTGGGCGCGCTGCCGCTTTATTACGCGGGCACGATCGCAGGACCGGAGCGATTGCGCCGCTGGTGTGAGCGCCATGGGAAATGGGTCGGTTTCACCGGTCACGATTTGGATAAATCGCGGACCTGGTTTGAGCGTCACGGCGCGAAGACTGTGTTGTTCTGCCGAATGGTACCGGGCGTCCGCTCGCTCATTTCCGTGCCGGCGGGCGTCGCCCGGATGCCGCTGGGTCGGTTTCTGCTTTATACGACAATCGGTTCGGTGGGTTGGACCGCCATTCTGGCAGGGGCCGGCAAGGCGCTCGGTGGAAATTACGAGCAGGTTGAGCGGGTCATCGGCCCGGTCAGCACCGGAATTGTCGGGTTGATTGTCGCGACAATTCTCGTGCGCGCCATCCGACAGCACCGGCGGCAACGCCACGTGGCATCAACGCCGATTTGAATCCGCCGGGTTGCACCGGGCGGCGATTCGGTTCGTGATGGCGGCAGTTCCCGCCTCGCAAACCCTACGTCTCGTCGTGAAATTTCAACTTTCCCTCTTTGCAGCCCTGCTGTTCGCGTCATTGGTGGTCCGCAGCGCCGCGGCGGAATCGTCCGCGTCGACGCCAGCCACCCGGACTGCTCCCGCCGGCGGGATTCGCGGAGAAATCATTATCAATCGCGCCGACGGTGCCTGGGAGTCGCAGCAGGTCCAGGAATCGTGCATCCTGGTGCACCCGCGGGATCCGACCAAGCTGGTCATGTTTTACTCGGGAGTGCCCAAGACGAATCGCGTCCTTTGCGCGGTGGGCAAGGCGTGGGCGCATGTTTCGGATCCGTTCACCTGGTACCAGGACAAGGCCAATCCGATCTTCGGCCCGGGTCAGCCGGGAGAGTGGGACGGCAAGACCATCCGGCTCGATGCGGTCCTCCACATCCCGGAAGAGGACGCGTATTACATTTATTATTCGGGCAGCGCCAAAACCGTTCAGGATAATATCGGCCTGGCCATCTCGCCGGTCGGCGACGGGTATGCCTCCGTGGGCGCGGCCTCGATTCAGCGTTACGGCAGCAAGCCGGTGCTGGCGCCCGAGCCCGCCGAGCCGTACGCGGAGAAGATGGCATCCCAGGCCGCGGTCTGGCGCGAACCGGGCGCGACGCCGGGAACGTGGGACTGGTACATGTATTATTCCTATCGCGGGAAGGACGGCACGCTGCCCGGCATCAGGCTCGCAACTTCGAGCGATGGGAAGAACTGGACGCGGCAATTCAACCAGAACGATCCGCGCGGCATGGGCCAGATTTTCGCGTCCACTCCGAACGCCTATTACGAATGGCATCAAATCTTGAAGATCGGCCGGACGTACGTGCTCTGCATTGAAGTCGGCACGGAAAAAGGAAAACGCTGGCGACCGGGGCTGGCCGTGAGCGCTCACCCGGCGCGCGGTTGGGTGCAGCTCGACCTGGACACGATGCTTCAAACCAAATGGGAAGGCCTTTACCGCGACGACGCTTTGTATCACGTCGCCACGCCGGCGCTCTATCAGTTCGGCGGCAAATGGTATCTTTACGCGCAGGCGTGTCCGCAACCGCGCAGCGGCAACTACATCAACGGTGAATGGGACATCTGGTGCGTTGCCGCCGATCGGGAGATTCCGACGCTGCCGGGATTGGATCATGTTTTCATTCCGGGCAGGCCCGGGGCGCTCGCGAGGTAGGGCTGGCGCTTGCCGCCATGCCGTCGCGGTAGAGGCGATCGAATACCTTTCGCTCGCGCAGCCCCACAACGGGCGCGAACGCGCAGTTTTCGCCCACGGGCCGCGCGACGGCATGGTGGCGAGCGCCAGCCCTACCAAGGCGGAGGCGTGAACCTCACCGCGGTGTCGGGAATTGCTCGCGGATAATCGTGACCGCCGGCCGGTGCAGGCCGGAGGAACTCCAGCACATGTTCTCCTTGAGGTGACATTCGATGCCCGCGTCGAAGAGGGAAAACATCACGCCCAGCACGCAGGCATCGGTGTCGAGGCCGCAGACCGTCATGCAGGTAATTTTGCGCTGCTTCAGCCGGCGGAGATGCGCGGGGGTAAGTCCGTAGGTCGACTTGCTCAGCACAATATCCCCGGGCGAAGGCTCGATCAGCAACTCCGTGTCTTTGGTCCCAGGCGCGCAGCATTTCTGTTGCAGCAGGCTGCGAACCATCGAGTCCGCGGGGTTGATGTAGCGGGTGAAAATCCGGCAGGGAAAACGACGGGAGTAACGCTCCAGTTTTTTGAGGAAGCGGGCCGGGGGCTCGAAGGCGCGCTGGACATCGACAATCATGAGGGCGCGGTGCGGAGCCATTCTCTTTTGACCGCAATCCGGGCTTTTGGATCGAGATCGGCAGGCTGGTTTATCGCGGAAGCGCGGAAGCGCGGAGGCCGCCTTCGTAGGTCAGCGAGCTCGCTCGCGCTCAGAGGGCGCGAGCAAGCGCGCTGACCCACCGTACAGTCAGCCTTGGAATCAGCGGAAATCATGCGAGGCCTGCGCGGGCACGCTCACTTCCGTCAGCGCCTCGAGGTGGGCGGCCTTCACGTGAATCACGCCGTGCTGGTTCTGCAGCTTGCCGGTGATCTTGAGCGCCG
>JBKJRG010000374.1:0-6125 GCA_046594805.1 Opitutaceae bacterium
CGACACTTTGCCCCGGCCGGCGGCCCAGGCCGTCTTCCGGATGTTTCGCTATGGTGTCACCTCCAACCTCGTTTTTGATCTCAAGGCGACGCAGGCCCGGCAGGCTTCCGCCAGCGAATCCGTCCCGCCGGTCATGGTCAAAATCGCGCAGGGGCAGACCCTGATTGAGCAGGGCGATCGCGTGACGCCGGAGCAGCGCGAGATGTTCCTCGCGCACCGCGACTACATCCGGGCGCACCACAACACCGACCTGCGCGAGGGACTCACCTTGTTCGGCCGCGTGCTGCTGGTACTCGCGATGGTCCTGGCGTCGTTGATCTATATCCGGATCGAGGATCCCGAAACCCTCCGCAGCAATGTTCGCTGCGGCCTGCTCGCGCTCGTCGTCATCGTGAACCTCGCGCTGGTGCGGGCCAATTACTCGCTCGGGGGCGCCGAGTTTTTTGTCCGTGACGGCTCTTGGGCCTCCACCCTGCCCTACGTCGCGCCCACCGCTTTCGCGCCACTCATCGTGGCGATTCTGATTGATGCCGGCTCCGGCATCTTCATGGCGCTGCTGATTTCAATTTTCACCGGCGTCATCTACGGCAACCGCCTCGACCTGCTCGTCCTCACGTTCCTGGCTTCGCTGGTGACGATCTTTTTCGGCCGCGACGCGCGTCGCCGCGGCCGGCTCGTCCGCGCCGCCGGCATGGGAGGGCTCACGGTGGCCGCGTTCGCCGGATTGATCGGATTCGCGGAGCAAACGGTGTTTGACACCCTGCTCCGGCAGATGACGGCGGGACTTGCCACCGGGCTCCTGACCGGCATCGCCGTGGTGGGATTGTTGCCGGTACTCGAATCACTCTTCAAGCGCACGACCGACATCACCTTGCTCGAGCTGACCGATTACAATCATCCGCTGCTCCGTCACATGCAACTGGAGGCGCCGGGCACCTATCACCACTCGCTCGTCGTCGCGCAGCTGTCCGAAAACGCCGCCAACGCGATCGGCGCAAATCCCCTCGTCGCCCGGGTGGCCGCCCTCTTCCACGATGTGGGCAAAACCCTTCATCCGCAGTTTTTCGGCGAGAACCAGCGGGACCGGCTGGATCCTCACGTCGATCGGCCACCGGCGGAATCGGCGCAAATCATCAGGCAGCACGTGCCGGATGGCGTGGAACTCGCCCACAAGCACAACCTGCCCAATGCGGTCATCGATGTAATTCGGCAGCACCACGGCACGACGCTGGTCCGGTATTTCTATCATCGCGCCGTGGAGCAGTCGCGCGCGCCGTTTCCGGGCGCAGCCGAGTCACGCCCGGGAGGAGCCGGGAGCCGGGAAAAGGCCGCCGGCAGCAACCTTTCCGCTCTGGCTCCTTCCTCCTTTCTCCCGGCTGCCGCCGACTCGCCCGATGAGGAGGCGTTCCGCTACGACGGCCCGAAGCCGCAGTTCAAGGAAAGCGCCATCATCTCCCTCGCGGACGGCGTCGAGGCGTCCACCCGCTCGATCCGCCAGGTCGGCCCGGAGCAACTCCATGAGCTGGTCAATCGCATCGTCGATGAACGCATCGCGGAAGGGCAGCTCGACGAAGCTCCGCTGACCCTCGAGGAAATCACCCGCATCAAGAACAGCTTTCAATTCACGCTGCTGAACATGCTGCATTCGCGGGTCGCCTATCCCGACGCGGAAAACCTCACCCGCGACCCGCGGGCTGAGGTCGGCCAACGGAAAACCGGTGGCAACACCTAGCCGCGGATCCACGCGCGGAGCCGGCTGATGCGCCGAGTTTCCATCGCCAACCGCCATTCCGGCCTGCGTTGCGATCGGCGGGAGGTCGCCCGCTTGATCGCGGAGCTCGATCGGGCACAGACAGCCATCACGCGTTTGTCCACGCCGATGCCTGCCGGGGAATTGTCCATCGTGTTTCTCACAGATGCCGAGCTGGCCCAGCTCCATGCCGAGTTCCTGGACGATCCTTCGACCACCGACGTGATCACGTTTGCCGGCGATCCCGCCGCTGGCACGGCGGGGGAAATCTGTGTTTCAGTCGACACCGCCGCGGCCTACGCGAAGAAACATCGGCGCGAATTCAGCGCGGAGCTCGCCTTGTATCTGGTCCACGGATGGCTCCACCTCGCCGGGCTCGACGATTTGGTCCCGGAAAAAAAACGGGCCATGCGCCGGGCGGAGGGGCGGGCATTGCAGGTCCTGCGCGGGGCGAAGGCATTGCCTCGTTTCGCCCTGGCACAATCCGTCGCCCTCCGCCGCGCGCGAAGGTAGCGCGGGCGCGACGGAAAAACCTTTGCCTCCCGGACTTCCTGCGCGCACCTATCACCTGCCAGCCATGTCGCCCGATCTCGCGCCGCCTTCGTCCCGTCTTGTCACGTTTCGGAATGCCTTCATTTCGGGCGCGCTGCTGCTGATGCCGCTGGGGGTCACGGTGTGGGCGTTCACGTGGGTCATCGGGCTGGTCGGTGGCACCGTCCGTCCCGTCTACGAGGACTATCTGCCGCAGTCGCTGCAGCGGCTCCCGTTTTTCTGGGATTTCCTGGCGACCATTGTGGTCGTGCTCCTGGTCACCGCACTCGGGTACCTGTCCAACTACGTCTTCGGAAAATATTTCTTCAGTGTGGGCGAACGCGCCATCCAGCGGATCCCGGGCGTCGGCGTGGTCTATAATTCCGTGAAGCAGATCGTCGCCACCTTTGGCTCCCAGAACCGGAACCTCTTCAACAAAGTCGTGCTGGTCGAGTACCCGCGGAAGGGCAGTTGGACGCTCGGATTCCTGACCAACAAGGCGGAGGGCGAGGCTCAGACGCTGGTCGGGGCGGAAACCTGGACGGTGTTCGTGCCCACCACCCCCAATCCGACGAGTGGATTCATGCTGTTGTTGCCGCGCCATGAAATCATCGAGCTCGAAATGAGCGTGGGCGACGGGATGAAAATGATCATTTCCGGCGGGGCCGTCGTTCCCCCGCACGCGCCGAAGCCGGTCGAGCTCGCGCGCTAGTCGCGCCGGCCCGCGCAACGGGGCCCAGATTGTGCCTGCCGAATCGCTGCAGACTGCCGGTTTCGTTCTGCTGAAACGCCCGCCCGCGGACGCGTTTCAATCGTTCACCGTGTTCTCCCCGGAGCACGGCCAACTCATGGTGCTACAGCGCCTCCCGCGCAAGTCCGCCAGCACGACGACCGTGCTGGACCTCTTCGACGAGGTCGCGCTGATGCTCGAGTCGTCGAACCAGGGGCGCACCTGGTTCGTGAAGGAGGCGCAGCTCACGGCCCGGCACCACGACCTCGGCCGCAGCTATGAGGTGCTGCTGAGAGCCTCGACGTTCACCGCCCTCGTGGCCCGCAATCCGGTCGACGCCGAGAGCCGGGAGCCCGTGGCGGAATTGTTGCGCGGCGCCCTGCTGGCGTTCGCCAGCGGCATGCGCCCGGATGTCGTCTACTTCAAGAGCCTGTATCGATTCGCTCGCGACGAAGGCTACCCGCTCAAGCAGCAGTGGTTTCCCACGCTGCCCGCTGCCGACCGCACCGAAGCCGCGACGCTCCTCAACCGGCCGCTCGCCGGGCAGACCGCCCCGCCGGCCCTGGTCGCCCGACTCCAGCGGCGGCTGGAGGAATATCTCCGCGGGCACACGGAGATCCTCCTGGACTAAAATCGTTTCCGGGGTGGGGCTGGCTCTCCGAGCCGGCTTGGGTTGGAGTTGTTTCGTAGCCTGATCGACAGGGTTGTATTGAAACCCAGGCCGGCTCGGAGATCCGGCCCCACCGAAAAACGGTTATCTGGAAATTTCGAAAGTCCCGATTCGTTTTCCCTTCGGGACGTTCGTGTGTTTCGTGGGCCTGTTCATGCTCTTCAACCTGGACGCGCGCACCGCCGCGCTAAGCGTCGGCGAATTTGCCGGCTTCAGCCTCGGACCGCGGGATGCCACCGGCGGCCCGACGGGGCTCTGGCGCGCCCAGCTGGGCACGCATTGGCACAACGAGCTCCGCACCCGCGCGATCGCCGAGCACTCCACTGCCGCGGAATTCGAAATCCCCGTCACCGGCCAGATCGTCCACCGGGGCTGGACGTTCACGCTCACCGGGCGGATCGACCAAATCATCCGCGGTGACCCGCTGCTGACGCTGCGTGAAATCAAGTCGGTCACACGCCCGCTGCCGGCCGGCGAAACCGAGCTGCGGCAGGACTACCCGGAGTATTTCATCCAGGCCGCGACGTATGCCGCCCTCGCGCGCCTGGGCGCCCTGGCGCATTTTCACGTATTACGTGAAAACGGCGGCGCGGGGCGGAGGCATGGCACCGAATTGGTGTTTGTCGAAGTCGGGGCGGGGCTCGCGCAGACCATCCCGCTCACGCCGGCGGATGAAGGGCTCTTCCGCACCCAACTCGACCGGTTCGCCGATTTTCTCGACCTGCGGCTGCGGGCGCGGGAGCGCTTGCGCGGGCTCCGTTTTCGCCCGGCATTCGCCACGCCCCGGCCCGGCCAGGAGACGACGCAGGCGGAGCTCACCGCGCTTTTCGAGCGCCAGCCGCTGGTTTTCTTCGAGGCGCCGACCGGTTTCGGCAAGACGGGCGTCCTGCTCGAGTTTGCGTTGGGCCGGCTCCGCTCCGGCCACTTCGACCGCGCCCTCTACCTCACCAGCAAATCCACCGGCCAGCTTCAGGTGGTCCGGACACTGTCCCAGATGACCGCGCCCGAACCGGGGCACGCCATCGTTGACGCCAAACTCCAAACCCTGAACTCCAAACCGGCCAGCGCTTCGCCGGCCGCGCCCGCGGTCGCGGCCTGGCACGTGCGCAACAAATCGGAGCACTGCGTCAATACCACCTTCCACTGCGTGCGCGACAACTGCCACTACCTCGCCGATGCGGCCGCGCGCTGGCCGCAGAGCGGCCTGGCGCGTTTTTATCTCGATGAAAAACACGCGCGCGATCTCGACACCCTGCGCGCCGCCGGCCGGGACGCGCGCATCTGTCCCTATGAGATCACGCGGACCGCGCTCGCGTTCAACGACGTCTGGGTCGGGGACTACAACTACGTGTTTGCGCCCCGCAACCGCGGCCTGTTCTTCGAGCAACCCGGCTTCGTGGCGGCACGCACCCTCCTGTTGATCGATGAAGCGCACAACCTGCCCTCGCGGGTGGCCGATGCCTACTCGCATGCCTTCACGGCGGCGGACGCGTTCGCCGCGCGGGAGGAACTTCACCGTATCCGGCCCCATGCGACACTCGTCTCGGCCTGGGATCACTGGTGCCACTTCCTGCAACATCGTCGCCCGGTGCAGGCGCTCGCCCCGGCCGACGAGGATGATGCCCGCCACCTGCTGGGGGAACTCGCAAAACTCATCCCGACCCTTCCCCTCGATCTCGCCGCGATTGGTCCGCGGGCGGCGGACGTGCTGTGGGCCGTGCCGGCGTTGGTCGACGATCTCGCGACCTCCCCTTTGTCCCGGCTCTGGTGGTCACCCCGGGACGGCGACCTGTTGCTCACCTGCCTCGACGCCGCGCCGGCGATTGGCGCGGCCCTGCGTGAATTTGGCGGCGTGGTGCTGGCGAGCGCGACGCTGACGCCGGTGGACGGTTTCGCGGCGGCCTGTGGACTCGACGCACCGCCGGAATTGCCGCCCCCGCCGGCACCCGCCGCGCCGCCCCGGCTCGGCGCACTCACCAAGCGCGACACGCGCAAGCTGTACAGGCAACTGACCAGTGGGGCCGAATTGCTGAAAGTGGAAGAAGCGCGCCACGCGGCGAGCCCGGCCTTGCTCACCGCGCACACGCCATGGCGCGAGGGCAGCTACGACGTCGCGTTCGATGCACGCGTCGACACCACTTTTCAGCATCGGTCGCAGCACTACACCACCACGGCCGCGACCGTCGCGGCGCTGCACACCGCCGCCCGCGGCGCGATTGCGGTATTTTTCCCCAGTTACGCGTATGCGGAAACGATCGCGCAGGAACTCGCCGCGTTCGCGCCGTCGCTGCGGGTCGCGCTGCAACCCAAGCTGCGCGATCTTGCCGCGCAAAGCGCCTGGGTCGACGAATCGCTGTTGCTGGGCGACGGGCTGTTCCTCGTGCTGGGTTCCAGCTTTGCGGAAAGCATCGATGCGCTGGGTGGCCGGGTGAGCCACGCGATGG
>JBKJRG010000434.1:0-4527 GCA_046594805.1 Opitutaceae bacterium
CTTCGGGATATTTCACCAGGTAGCCTTGTGCGCCCATCCTGATGGCTGTCGCCGAACAGGTCGACGAACTGCCGTCTTCCGCCGAATTAAGCACGCTTGCGCTGCCGGGACTGGTAAGACCATAGCGCACCCCCCTGAACGATGGGCGACCCCGCGGTGGCAGGGTCCCAAAATTCTTGGCGGCGCTAGGCGACCAGGTGCGCGGAAGCCAACGCTTTTTGTTGCGCCCGTTCCTTGATGTAAGCGTCAACGACGCTGCCGATCCGCAGCCATTCGTCATAAGACAGGAAGCTGGTTGCGCCCGCCTCGAGCGCCGCCCTTTCGCGATCGATGCCTGAAACCATCACGATCGGCACCACGGCGTCCACGGCGCGGATCTGCTTCACGGAGGTCGATCCCCGACATGTCCATGGTCCGGTGCGTGATGATGGCTGCGAGCTCGTGCCCCCGCCTCCAGTGGGGGAATACCTGCTTCTGGGGAACAAATGAACAAATCCCAGCGACAGAAGCCGCATCACGGCCCGGCCTCCCACGGATCGAAAAGCAAAAACCCCGCGGGAAGGCGGGGTTAAAGTGGTGGACCCAGACAGGTTTGAACTGACGACCTCCTCAATGCCATTGAGGCGCTCTACCAACTGAGCTATGGGCCCATTCGCCCGTGCGAGAGATGAGAAAAATCAAAGTTTCCCCTCCTAACGCAAGGACTTTTTCAACCCCGGTCCGTCTCACGCGCGGCGAAGTCGAACTGGATGGTCTCGCTCTTTCGATCCGGCCGCGCGGGCATGCGCACCCGGCGAATTGCATCCAGCACTGCTCGATCAAACTCGCTGCTGCCGGAGGACTTTACGATCCGGGCGCCGGTCAATGAACCATCGGCATTGCTGCGGATCTCGATTTGCACATTGAGGGAGTCGTTCAGCGCGGGGGGCGGCTCGAATTCGCGCCGCAGCCGCTGCTTGAAGAGTGCGTAGTAGGCAGAGAGGACATCGTCGTTGTCACTGCTCAGCGCCTTGCCGCCCGCGCCGCCCGTTTTGTTGTCGGTGGAGCCGCCCGCGACGCCTTTCGCGATGCCTTCGGCGTCGATGCGCGCGATTTTTGCCGGAGGGACCTTTGAGTTGGGTGCAGCTGACTTCAGTTTGTTTTTCTCGTCGTATTCCGCTTTCGTCAGCTTCTTAGACTCATCCGCCACGCGCTTCGCCTCCACCGCGCGCGCCTTGGCGATTTCCTTCTTGGTCTTCGACTCGGCCCGGATGAGCTCGCGGGTGACGGCCCGCTTGAAGTTCGGCGGAGCCGGTTCGGTGGCCTTGGTCGGGGCCGGCGCCATCTTGGGCGGCGGAGTCGGCGCGGGCGTCAGCGGAACCGGGTCCACCTTGACCGGCTCTGGCCGGGGCGGCTCTGGTTGCGGCAGCGGCGTGGCGGGAACGTCCACTTTCACGCCGCCAGTCGTGCCGAGCGCCGGAGCGACGCGCGCACCGTAGTTGTCCCCCTCGCCGGCGACCAGTTCGAGGACCTTCGGAATGTGCTTCACCGGCTGGCTGGCGGCGTAGCTTAAAAGCAGCAACAGCCCGGCCACCGTCGCGTGCAGCGTGGCGGAGAGCAGGAAGGCGCGCGACGAGGTGGCGGTCATCGGGACGGCGGCAGGGCGGTTGGCAACAGTCCGAGCCTAATTTTCGCTCTGCTCGTCGATCGTGAACTTCGTGAGTCCGGCCCGCTGCACTTCGGCAAAAAGCTCCGCGACCTTCTGATACTTGACGTTGGCGTCGCCGCGAATCCGGATGACGGGCGGCTTCGCTTCCGCGGCGAAGGCCCGCAGCTTGCTCCGCAGCTCAGTGAGCGACACGGGCGCGAGCTTCGACTCGACGTAGAAATTGCCATTGGCATCGACGCCGACCGGCACGAAACGATCGTCCTTGTTCGGCGGAGTCTGCGGCATCTTGGCCACGGTGGGCAGGTTGATCGGGATCGTCTGCTCCTGTTGCAGGAGCGGCGTGGCAATCATGAAAATCACGAGGAGAATAAACCCGAGATCGATCAAGTTGGTCACATTCAGATCCGCGATCGGATGCGAGCTGCGCTGACGGCGGAAGTTGCGTGCCATGGCTTGTCTGCTGCTCAGGTGGCTTCGAGCTCGATGCGATCCGCGAGCGAGCTCGCATAATTTTCCAGTTCGGTGGTCATCCGCTTGGTCTGGCCCAGGAGCAGATTATACCCGAAGACGGACGGTATCGCCACCACCAGCCCGGCGATCGTGGCCAGCATCGCTCCGGAAACGCCGGGGGCGAGCTGCTGGATGCTGGCGGACTGCTGCATCGCGACGGCACTGAACGCCTCCATCACGCCCCAGACCGTGCCGAGCAAACCGATGAACGGAGCGCCCGACACAATCGACGCGAGGAAGATCATGCTCGATTCGTAACGGAGCGTCTGCCGCCCCAAGGCGCGTTGCAGCGCGTTCTCCGCATGCTCCAGCCGCGCCCGCATGTTTTCGTTCCCCCGCTCCTTGCCAATGGCGGCGGCGCGCCAGTAACTCTCCATCGCGTCGGCAAACAGGTCGGCATAGGGGATGAGCCGTTTCTGCCGGAACGATTCCGGCAAATCGAGCAGCGTGCGCTGGTCGCGCAGGTGCGCCTCGAAACTCTGGTTCAGCAAGCGGAGGCGCTTGAGCTCGAAATGTTTTCCGAACATCACCGTCCACGCCACCAGGCTGAATACCCCGAGGCCGAGGACGATGGTCTTGTCGACCACATCGCACCGTTCGAAGATATCGATGATGTTGGCGGCAAGGACGAGGGACGGTGCGAACAGCGCGAGCATGTGGTTTGGGTGCGCGGCAGCGAGGCGATGAAGCCGGGTGCTTCCTCCGCACCGTTCACCGGCTTCGCCGCGCCTCTGCCACGCGCTGGCAAGACTTGGCGGGTTTGCCGCGCCCGTTCAACGGAAAAGCCGGCGCTTGCACGATTCTTCCCCGCCCGTTCAGCTTTCCCTCCATGTTCCGCCAACGCACCCTCCAGCAACTCCGCGCCTGCCGCGACCGCATCGGGAGCCGGCCAGCCGTGGTTGGCCTCGACGGCTTTGTCGACACCATCGTCACGCCCGTCGGCCTGCGGCACGGCCAAGGAGAGAACTTCACCGCCATCCCCACCCTGGCCGAGTTCGGCCAGCGCATCGTCAGCGCCGCCGGGATGAGCACCAATATCGAGCTCTTTCCCCGGATGCAGAAGCTCGGCGGCAACGGTCCGATCATGGCGAACGCGCTGCTGGCCGCCGGCGCCCGCGTGACGTTCATCGGCGCGGTGGGCGAGCCCAACGTGCATCCCGTCTTCGCGGAGATGGCTGCCCGCGCGCGGACGATTTCGATCAGCGCGGCAGCGGACACCACCGCCGTGGAGTGCAACGACGGCAAGCTCATGCTCGGCATGATGAGCTGCCTCGACAAAATCACCTACGACCGGATCTGCCAGGTGATGGGCCAGGGCGCTTTTCACGCCGAGCTGGCTGACGCCGGCCTCGTCGCCCTCGTCAACTGGACAATGATTCCGAACATGTCCGGCATCTTCGCGGAGCTGGTCGAGCGCGTGCTGCCGACGCTGCCCCCCTCGCCCGAGCGGATTTTCTTCTTCGATCTCGCCGATCCCGAGAAGCGCTCGGTCGAGGACTTGCGCCACGCCTTGGGATTGATCGCGCGCTTCGAGAAATTCGGGAAGGTCACCCTTGGCCTCAACCTCAAGGAGGCGCAGCAGGTCGCCGCGGCGCTCGGCGGCGCGAAGGTCGATGACACCGAGGCCACGCTCCGCGCTTCAGCGGCGGAGCTCCGCGCGAAGCTCGCGATTTCCACCGTGGTGATTCATCCGCGCGAATCCGCCGCCTGCGCCACGGCCGCGGGCGTGTGGTGGGTGCCGGGCCCCTACGTGACGAAGCCGCTGATCACCACCGGCGCGGGCGATCACTTCAACGCCGGCTTCACCAGCGGCCAGTTAATCGGGCTCGAGCCCGAGGCGTGCCTGGGGGTCGGCGTGTGCACGAGCGGCCACTATGTGCGGACCGGGGAAAGCCCCACCCTCGCGACCGTCGAAACCTTCCTCGCCAACTGGCGCTGAATTCTCCACCGTACAAATCCATGCCTCTAAAACAAAAACCGCCGGGCAAACTGATCTCATTCGAGGGCTCCGAGGGCTCCGGCAAGACCACCCAGATTGCCCGGCTGGCGGCCCATTTCCAACGGAGTCACCGCGAGGTGGTCACGACGCGCGAACCCGGCGGCACCGAGATCGGGGAGCTGATCCGCAGTGTCATTGTCCATAACTCCAAGGGAGACGAGATGTGCGCCGAGACCGAGCTGCTCTTATTCACCGCTGCGCGCGCCCAGCTCGTGCGCGAGGTGATTGCGCCGGCGCTGGTGCGTGGCGCCGTCGTGCTGAGCGACCGTTATCTCGATTCGTCGACCGTTTATCAGGGCATCGGGCGTAATCTCGCCGCTGATCCGGTCGCGCAGATCAACCGCTTCGCCGTCGGTAATGTGATGCCCGA
>JBKJRG010000470.1:0-2874 GCA_046594805.1 Opitutaceae bacterium
GGGTGGTGACCGAGCTGGGCGAGCAGGTCGCGCGTGGCGGTGGGTGAGAGTGGCATTTTCCGAATCAGGCAAGAGGGACAGAGCGACGGAGAGAAGGAGAGAAGGGGAGAAGGAGAGAAGGAGGGAGGCGGCTATGGGTGTGACGATGGTGGGACGTCGGCTGTCCCCTCATTCTCTCATTCCCTCATTCGCTCCTTCTCTCCTTCCGCCCTGAATTCGTGAATCAACTTCGCCGGATCCGGCGCCTTCATCAGCGCTTCGCCCACCAGTACGGCGTGCGCGCCGGCTTTTTTGGCGCGGGCGGCATCGACGGCGGAGACGATGCCGCTTTCGCTCACCGCAATCACGTCGCGGGGGAACTGCGGAATCAGCCGTTCGCTCAGCCCGAGGTCGGTCTTGAAAATGGCGAGGTCGCGGTTGTTGACGCCGATGATCCTCGCGCCGTGCGCCACGGCGCGGACCAGTTCGGGCTCGGTGTGGATTTCAAAAAGCGCGTCCAGCTGCGCGATGCTGGCCGCCTGCACGAGGGCCTTAATCTCATCATCGGCCAGGGCGCGCACGATGATGAGAATGGCACTGGCCCCGGCTTCGCGCGCCTGCAGCACTTGGATGGGATGAATGAAAAAATCCTTCCGCAGGCACGGGAGATTCGACGGGCTCACTCCGGGGCGGGCCGGCGAGCTCGCGCGAAAATGTCCGGTCACGCCGCGCAGGTCGTCGAGCGTGCCGCCGAAGAATTTCTCATCCGTCAGCACCGAAAGGGCGTCGGCGCCCGCGGCTTGGTAACGCTTGGCCTGGTCCACGGCCGAAGCGCCGGCCTTGATGTCGCCGGCGGAGGGGGAGCGGCGCTTGATTTCGGAGATGACGGCGAGCCGGCCGTCTGCTCGCCGAAGCGCGGCGGCGAACGACGGCGGCCGCGGCGTGGCCCCCGCGGCGCGCGCGAACTCGGCCTCGCCGACTTCGCGCAGCAGCGGCGCCAGTTCGCGGCGCTTCCAGGCCATGATCTCGGTCAACTTGTCGGACATGTTTGGTCGATAGCCGCAAAGCGGGGCAAAAGGCGCAAGAAACAATCCGGGGCGTCGCCGTTTTCGTCTTTGCGCTTTGGGCCTCTTCTTGCGGCCATTCCACCATGAGCGCGATCGAGGACTTGCAGGCGACGATGGCCCGGCTGCGGGCGCGGGCGGGCGGCTGTCCGTGGGACGTGGAGCAGACGCATGCCTCGCTCGTGCGTTGCCTGATCGACGAGGTCAGCGAGTTGATCGACACGATCGACCGCCAGGATTATGCCCACATGCGGGAGGAGCTGGGCGACGTCCTCATCCAGGTCGTGTTCCATGCCCAAATCGCCGCCGAGGACGGACTCTTCACGTTCGAGGACGTCGCGCGCGACATCAACGACAAGCTCATCCGCCGGCATCCGCACGTCTTCGGTACGGGACGGCTGGACACCTCCGAGCAGGTGATCGCCGAATGGGAAAAGATCAAGGCGACGGAAAAGAAGCATGGGCCGGCGGTTGACGCCACGAAAGTCTTCAAGGAACTGCCGCCGCGGTTGCCGGCGCTAATGTTTGCCGAGGCGGTCTGGAAACAGATTGAGAAGAAAAAGCTGCCAGCGGACGGCGTGGTCGATGCGGAGCGCGTGCGCGTGCTCGGCGGAGAGCTCGTCGAATCGGAGCTCGGACGCAGGTTGTTCGAGCTCGCCGCCGCGGCACGGGCCAAAGGCCTGGATCCCGAGCGCGCACTGCGACTGCACGCGACCAAGGTGATGCGCGAGATCGAAGCCAAAGCCGCGGCGACCGAAAGTAGGGCGGGTCTCTGACCCGCCCTTTCAGGCGACCAACGCTCCAGCGCCGATGCCGAAAAAATCACCCGACGGGCCAGTCGAAAAAGGGGCGGGTCAAAGACCCGCCCTACCACCGCCCGAGGTGCTGGCGGAGTGGTGGCAGCCCTTCGAGGATTTTCTCGCGAAGGAGCGCCGCTATTCCGCTTACACCGTGCGCAACTATCGCCAGGCGTTCGATGATTTATACGCGTGGCTCAACACCACGGGCCTCTGGTCGGCCGGGATCGACGCCCTCGGTTCGCGCGAGATGCGCGATTTCGTGATCGAGGCGCAGCGGAGGTTCGACCGGCGGACGTTGCACAACCACGCCTCGGGACTGCGCACCTTTTTCAAGTTCTGGCTTCACCGCGGAAAATTACGCCGCAATCCGCTGCTGGGTGTGCCGCTGCCCAAGCTCGAGCGCCGGCTGCCAAAATTCCTGACCGAGGAACAGATGAAGCTGCTGCTCAGCGGGCCCCAGCGGCTGCTCGACCATGGCGCCGTCGACGCGCACACGGCGTGGCGCGACCGGCTGGCGATGGAGTTGCTTTACGGCGGCGGGTTGCGCGTGAGTGAGCTGGTCGCGCTCGATTACGGTGCCATCGATCCGGCCTCGGGCGTGGCGCGCGTCCTCGGCAAGGGACGCAAGGAGCGGCTCTGCCCGCTCGGAAAGGTGGCGTTGGCGGTGTTGATCAAATTCCGGGACGAATTCTCCCGCCGTTCCACGCCGGGCAGTCCCGTGCTGGTCAACCTGGATGGCCGGCCGATGTCGGTGCGCGAGGTGCAGAAGATGTTGAAGCGTTACCTCGCGCTGGCCGGGCTGCCGCTGGATTTGACGCCGCACAAACTACGGCATTCGTACGCCACGCATCTGCTGAATGCCGGTGCCGACCTCCGGCTCGTGCAGGAGTTGCTGGGGCACTCGCAGCTTGCGACGACGCAGGTGTACACGCACGTGAGCATGGCCCGCCTCCAGGAAATCTACGCGAAGGCGCATCCGCGCGCGTGAAGGGTAGCGCCGGCATCCTGCCGGCGTAATTTTTTCACCAACT
>JBKJRG010000483.1:0-4155 GCA_046594805.1 Opitutaceae bacterium
CGTCAAACGCTCGCGCTCGAAAATGGTGTGAGTGATCCCGTTTTTGAATTCATGCCGGCCGGTGGCGAGCGCGCTACGGGTGGGCGCGCAGGTGGGGCTGACATGAAAGTCGACGAACCGGACGCTCTCCGCGTGGAGCCGATCCAGGTTGGGCGTCTTCAGGATGGGATTGCCGTGCGCGGAGATGTCGCCGTAACCCTGATCGTCGGTCATGACAAAGACGATGTTCGGGCGCAGCGGGGCGGCGGCGGATGCCGCCAAAGTGAGGCCGACGCAGAGGGCGGCGGCCGATAAAATGTGGGGGAATGGCATGGGAAAAATACTTTTAGGAGCCCCAGCTCCAGCGCTCCGGCACCCAGTCGTAGCCGGCACCGCGGGCGATGACGCGGCCCAAGCCGGGCCAGGGGACATGAAATCCATAGGCGCGTTCGTTGGCCGCGGCGAGTCGCGCCCACAGTTTCCGACGCGTGTCGATCGCCCGCTCGGGCTGGTGGTCAAACGCGATGCCCCAACCGGGATTGGCAAACATCAGCGTATGGTGATGGGCCACGTCCATGTAATGCAGCAGCGACTCCGAGCCCGACTTGATCCGGAAAATGGCATGGCCCGAAGTGTGGCCCAAGGCCTCCTCGATCGTGACCGCGCCATTCAGCAACGCGACGCCCCCACGGTGGAGCTGGAGGTTGGGCTGCAGCACGTCGAACTTGTCCCGGGCATCCTTGATCATGCCCGGGAGCGGTCCCTTGGCGCGCTTCGACTGGGAAAAATCGGGGGTGGGCGAGCGCCAGAAATCCACCTCGGCCTGCAGGCAGTGCAGGGCGGCATTGGGGAAGACGGCTTGGTTTCCGGTCACAAAACCTCCGATGTGATCCGCATGCGCGTGGCTGAGGAAAGCATGCGAGACCTTCTCCGGTGCGACGCCAATGGCACTGAGCGCGGCCCCGACCCAGCCAATGTTGGGATTGCGGCCCGGGCCGAATCCGCCGTCGAAAATCGCGTATTCGTTGCCCACTTTCAGCAGCAGGATGTTCACATAGAGCGGCAGGGCATCGGTCCGCTCGCCATGGGAAACCAAATCCTGCCGCATCGCGTCACGATCCGCTTCCGGCCACATCAGGCCCAGCCCATCTCGGAAAAGCATGTGCCCATCACTGATCGACCAGGCCTCGATCTCGCCGATTCGAAATTGGTAGGTGAACCCATTGCGTGGGGTCGGAGGCACCGCAGGCGTCTCGGCCGCAGAAACCGAGTGAGGAAGAGTTGCGACGGTCAGGGCGGCCGCGGTGGATCCCAGGAAATGGCGCCGCGAAAGCAGGGGGGAGGCGGGGGTGGACATGGCGAAGTGCGCCGAAAATCAATGACCCGGGCTCGGGTGGCAAGAGTGCGGTGCAAGCCACCCGCTTCGGCGGGCCGGGGTGTGGCGACGCCTCCACGGTTTCTAGTGTTTTGAAGGCGCGTCAACGTAGGCTCCGACCCCATGCGATCCGTCGGAACAGTGAAACCGTCTGACGGACGAACTAGGGCGTCACGATGGACTCGCCCGAAGATATCACTTCAAGAATCCTGGACTCGCTTGGCGCCCTCTCGGCCGAGGAGCAAGCCGAGGCGATCATCGCGGTGATTAGCACCGCGATCAAAGGCATGTCGATTTATCGCATCCTCGAAATCCGGGCGGAAATCGTGGCAGAGTTGGATCCGTCGCTCCCGGTGATCGACACCGCCCTGAACCTGATCGACGGCCAACTGGCCATCCGGGAGATTAGCGGCGACGAGCTGTGGCGGTGAATTGCGCCGCTTGAGGTTCGTCGCAGCCGGAGCAACGAGGCTATACGGAAATCCCGGGTGTCACTTCCGCCGCGGCCTCAGAAGGTGAGCTGTGTCGCGTAGCTTGTCCGTTCGGCGGCCGTGCGCAGTTCGCGCCATTTGTAGATTCCATACGGCGTGTTCACGCCCCAATCGGCGAGCGACTCATCGTAATGGAAGGCGGCGTTGCCAGCGATGGTGACATCCTTCCCGACGGCGGCGCCCATCACGTCGCCATTGCCGTTGATTTTGATGCTGCCATTGGGCGCGTAGATAATCGCCTTGAGCGCGCCATTCCCGGCAATCTGAATATCCTGGGCGCCCGCGCTCGCGCTTGTCCCCCAGAGCTGGAACGATGCAGGGTCGTCGTTGTTATTGAGCAGGCCGTTGCCGCCAATCTTCACGTCGCCTTCCGTGTAGATGGTGAAAGTTGCGCCCGGCGCCAAGGTGATGCCGCGGGTACCGGTGATGTCGATGGCGTCAACGCCGGGGCCGACGGTCAGGACCAGCGTGACATTGCCGTAAACCGTCAGGCTGTTGCTGATGCTTGGTGAGCGCCACATGGTGGTGGTTCCCGTGGTGCCCAAGGTCGCGCCGATCGACGCGAGCACCGTGCCGCCAGCGGGATTGGTGACCGTTTCGAGGTTGGCGGCGAAGTCGGTGGCGACACTGGCGGGATCCTTCACGCCGTTGCCGGTGCTGAAGGGGCCGACCCGGCCGTTGGAGCCCACGCTAATCGCCGCGGTCGTTGAACCGCCCACCGAAGCGGTGCCGTAGATGTCGGCATTGCCGATCGTGATGGTGGAGGTCACGGAGGCGCCGCCCACGCTCCCCTTGTCACGGCGGGTGCCGGCCGAGAAGGGGATGGAGGGCGTCGCCGGATCGTTGTCCGGGTCGGAAATCCAGCTGTCGACGCTCGCGGTGTTGCCGCTGAAGCGAATGTCATTTTTCGCCACCAGCCCAGCGGCAAAATAGGAACGCCGGCGCATCTTGATCTCCACCAGTTTCGTCACGGTGCCCTGGCTGTTCGGGAGCGTGATCGTAGCTTGGGAAACCACGAGCGGCTGAACGCCGGGGGCGGGGTTGTAGTGGTTGACGTATACTTTCACGGCGCCCGATGCGCCGGTCCCGAGGGTGAAATCGGTGAAGGTGCGCGTAGCCGCGGTACCAATGCTGGTGTTCCAGCCGTTCCACGCGGTGGCGTCCCCGGCATGCGCCTGATTGAAGGACCACACCGCTTCCTCCAGTCCGCTTTCCGCCATGTTCATCGCCTCGGTGCCGTAGAACGACCGGTTCGCCATTTTGAGCGAGTTGGTGTTGAGCGCGACATAAGTGCTGAGCGCCACGACGAGGAGCGTGCCGAAAAGCATGGCAACCACCAGGATGGTCCCACGTTGACGATTGGGTCCGGAGAAATTCATCTGCGTTCAGGTCGAGACGCGCTTGTTCCGCAGGACCACCCGGGCTGACAGCACGGCGTTCGTGGCATTCACGGTCGTCGCGCCGCTGCGCACGGTGCGGAGCGTGATCTGAATTTGTTTCGTCTCCAGATCGTTAGCGGCGGAATAGTCGGCGCCGTTGACGATCTTGTAGCGGCGAAACGCAAAATCGTTTACGTTGCGCACCAGGACTTGGGAAGGGCTGGTCGAGCTGGCAGCGCCCAGCTTCCGATAAAACGAACGCGCCGTCGTGCCCGTCGTCGCCGTGTCGTAGGCATACGTGACCAGATAGGTGCTGGTGGTGTTGACGACGGAGAGGGTCACGCTGCTCCCGCTGGTCCAGGTGATGTTGTCCGCCATGCGAGCTTCCTCGGTGAAGGACGCCAGCGCCCGGCGCGATTCGGCCTCCATGACGCTGTAGTTCGCTGCATTGTAGCTGTTCTGGCCCATCAGGACAAAGGATGAGAGTACGCCAGTCATCAGGACGCTCGACAGCGCGGTCGACACCATCACCTCGACCAGGGTGAACGCCCGGCGGGCGGAACGCTTAGTGGGAAATGTAGATGTAGTCATTTAGTCCGTTCTTGGCGTAACGTGCCTGTGACACCAGCGAGTGGGCGCGCCCGTCGTTGCCCCGCCACGAGACGGTGACGGTGATGAGGCGCATGTTGGTTTTGAATTCCGTGACCGTCTGGGAGCAGGTGAAGCGGCTGGTGACGCTGCTGAGGGTGGCATCGAGCGCCGTGGTGTTGCCCGAGCTGATGGCGTCGCTGATGTTCACGTTGCTGGACGCGGGGAGGGCGGCGATCTGCGTCCAGTTCTGGAGGCGGTGAACTTCGAGCGCACTCTGGCTGATCTGGCCGGCGAGCGTCATGTTGCGCGCCGTATCCACTGCGCGCATGCCGGTCTGGAG
>JBKJRG010000561.1:0-4353 GCA_046594805.1 Opitutaceae bacterium
CCGAGGCCCGGCGGCGCGAGGCGCAACGGGTGGCGCGGCAGGGGCGTGGCGGCGACGCAAGCGTGTATATCTTCGAGCTCAATACCCGGCACGACCTCGATGGGCGAACCCGTCGCAACACCGCCCGGTTGATCAATCACTCCTGCAAGCCGAACTGCCAGGCGGAGACGGTGCGGGGGAGGATATGGATCGTGGCGAAGCGCGATCTCGCCGCCGGGGAGGAACTGACGTTCGACTACGGCTTTCCATACAAGGAGTGGCCGCTGCACCCGTGTCGCTGCGGCGCGCAGGGCTGCGTCGGATATATCGTCAACGGCGGCCAGCGCTGGCGCCTGCGTCGGATTCTGCGGGGCGTGGCACGGGCGTCTCGCCCGTGATTGTTCAAAACCATGGGCGGGACGCCCATGCCACGTCAAACCGCCGCTACTCGATCGCCAGGAGCGTCCCGGCAATATGCCGCGGGCCGGTACCGATGTTGAAATAATACGTCACCAGCACGTGCTTCGGGTCGACCTGGACGGCCCAGGGATATCCGAGGTCCGTCACGCCGCCGTCGTCGCGGAGCACGATTTCCGGCGCGGTCGCGAAGTCAGTGCATTCTGCATTCAAAATGCGCACCCGGATGCCGAAGGGTTTGTGCCGATAGCCATACGACAGCAGCACCCGTTGGTCCGGCAACCGCAGCGCCTGCAAGGGATGTCCCTGGAAGCCCATGTCCTGCCAGGGCTGGAAACTTTTCCCGCCATCGGTCGAACGGGCGATGCAGGCGTGGTCGTTGATGTTGGCGGTGCGCAGGAACGCGACCAGGTCGCCCCGCGGGGTTTCATAGATCGACGTTTCGTTGAAGGTCGCTTTCGCGTCCACTGCGACCGGGCAGGAATAACGCCACGACGAGCCCTTGTCCTCGGAAACCAGGAGATGCGTCGAGTTTTTGAGCGGCACATCCTGATCGGTGGCGGCGACGACCCAGAAAAGCCGGCCATCCCGTCCTTCGCATAACGCGCCGCGGTTATAGGCAGGCACCGGCTGGCCATAGGGATCGAGATTGATTTCGGGCGCGATGTGCGGGGGATAGGTTGGCCCGGTCCAGACCCGGCCGCCATCGGTCGAGCGCACGAGGTAGCCGCCGAGAAAAATGACGCCCGGTGCATTTTGCAGATACGGCGCCTTCAGTTTGGGCATGGCTTCGGGTTTGAGGAACGCCCAGCCGTAGCTCGCACAGAGCAGCGTCCCATCCCGCAGCTGCAACAGGCAGGGATCCTGCGAGCCGCCGAAGGCATGGGCGTAGAGCAGTTGCGGTTGCTTCGTCCACGTCGTCCCTCCGTCCGCCGAGCGGACCAGCACGAGCTGGCTGTTCGGGTCGACGTGGCTCGTCCTGCTTTCGCCCAGGGCTTTCCGGTCGGGCGCGCGGCGGAAGGCGACGAGCAATTCGCCGTCCGGGCGGCGGACGACGGAGGGGAATGCCGCGTGAAATTTTGGATCTTCGTAGATCACGAGGTCCCGGATTTTCCGCAGGCCGGCGGGTTCGGCGGCTCGAATCGGGGCTGCCCAGCAGAGGAGCGAGGCAAGCGCGGTACTGGAGTAAGACGCGAGAGAGCGACGCCGGATGGCCCGGTAGCCGCGAGCGTGAGCGAGCGGTGGTTCGCCCACTCGCTCACGCTCGTGGCTACTGCCCGCCGAAAACGCCCGGGCGCTGAGGGATCTTGGGCTAAGTCCGGGGATGCAAAACATGCCGTCAGCTTGCCCTACCGGGCCCAACATGTCGCGGATAATTTTGCCACCCAGGCAGACGCAGCCTTGAAGGATCCCGGCGGTTGGGATCACGCTTCGCTCCCTCCTATGCTGTCCCGACGTTTTTTCCGTGCACGCAGCGTGTTTGGCCTGACGTTGTTCATGGCGGTGACCGGGGTGGCCGGCGCGGCGGAGCGACCGCCCCTGCTGAGCCCGGCGGAGGCGCTGGCGAAATTCCAACTCGAGCCGGGACTGCGGATTGAGCTGGTGGCAGCCGAGCCATTGATCTCCGATCCGGTCGCGCTGGCATTCGACGAGCAGAACCGGCTCTACGTCGTCGAAGGCCGCGGCTATCCCGATCCACTCGATGGCAAACCGGCGCCGGCCATTGGCCGGATCGCGCTCCTGGAAGACTCGGATGGCGATGGACGCTATGACCGCCGGCGGGAGTTTGCGACCGGGCTGAGTTATCCGAATGGCATCCTGCCCTGGCGCGGCGGCGTGTTCGTGACGTGCGCGCCGGACATTTATTACCTGAAGGACACCGACGGCGACGGCGTCGCGGACGAGAAACGCGTTGTGCTCACCGGTTTCGACACCAGCAAGACGACGCAACTCCGCGTGAGCCACCCCACGCTCGGCTTCGACGGCAAAATCTACGTCACGAGCGGGCTGACCGGCGGCAAGGTCACCTCGCCTGAGCACCCGGAGCGCGCCGCGGTCACGTTCACCCCGTCGGACGGCCGCTTCGATCCGGATACGTTCGTCTATGAGCGCACCGGCGGGCGCGGGCAATTCGGGCTGACCTTCGATGAGTTTGGCCATCGCTTTGTCTGCTCGAACCGCCATCCGGTGTTGCAGGTGGTGCTCGAGCCCTGGCACCTCCGGCGCAATCCGCACCTCGCATTCTCCGAGACGACGCAGGAGGTCTCGAAGGTCGAGGCCAACGCGAAAGTCTTCCCGATAAGCCGCACCTATATCACGGCCGATTTCATTCCGAGCCTGATGGGCAAGCCCCACACCGGCACCTACACCTCCGCCTGCAGCGTGATAATCTTCGGCGGCACCGCGCTGACGCCCGACCACGTGGGCAACGTGTTCATCTGCGAGCCGGCGCAGAATCTCGTGCAGCGCCAAGTCATGCGGCCCGAGGGTGCGTCGTTTCGCTCCGATCCGCCTTATCAGGGGAAGGAATTCCTCGCTTCGACCGACGTCTGGTTTCGCCCGGTCTTCATCGCGGAAGGCCCGGACGGCGCGATGTACCTCGCCGACATGCACCGGCGCGAAATCGATCATCCGCAATATGTGCCGGAGGAATCGCGCGGCGGGCTGGATTTTGAAAGCGGCAAAGGCGTCGGTCGCATCTACCGGATCGTGCGCGACACCCCGGTTGCCACCGCGCCCGCCCACCGTGTCGCCGCGCCGACGACGACCGAGATCATCCGCGACCTCGAGTCGCCCGGCACGTGGGGCCGGAACCAGGCGCACCGGCTCCTACTGGAACGCGGTGACCCCGCCGTCGCGCCGCTGCTCGAGAAACTCGTGTCCACCGCCACGCTGCCCGCGGCCCGCGCGCGCGCGCTGTGGATCCTGCGGGGATTGAAGCAGCTCGAGCCCGCGGTGCTTGGTGCGGCGCTGAAGGATGGCGATCCTGGGGTGCGCGAGCAGGCGGTCACCCTGACGGGCGAAGTCATCGAGAACGCGCCGACGTTGGAGAACAAACTCCTCGCCATGGCCGACGACGCCGATCCGCGCGTGCGCTTCGCGTGTGCGCTCGCTCTCGGTTCCTGGAACGATGCCCGCGTCGTGGCCGCGCTGGCCCGGATCGCGGTCCGAGATGGCGCGGATCGCTGGGCGCGCGCGGCGGTCCTTAGCGGCGTTGGGATGCGGATGCCGGAATTTCTGACCGCAGTGTTGTCCTCCGACGCGAGCCACACGGCGGCGTTCGGGGCGGTGATGGAAGAACTGGGCCGGGCATTCGGTGCGGGTGCGCCGCTCGAGGCCTCCCGCCGGTTTGTCAGCGAGCTCTTGGGCGCCGAAGGCGAAATGGGTTGGAGGCTGCCGGCGCTGCTGGGCCTGGCGGAAGGATTGAGGGGCCGCGCGGAGTTCAAGGGCAACACCGCCAGCCCGTTCGCCGCGCTGTTTGCCGGCGAAGCAGGGTCGGGGGCCCCCGTCCCGCTGACCGGATTGTGTTTGCGCGCCGCGGCACTCGCCCGAAACGAGCAGGCGCCAACGGCCGAGCGCATCCGCGCGACCGCGTTGCTGGCCTATGCGGACTACGACCGGGTGAGTGCGGTGCTGGGCGGATTGCTGGACGCGCGCCATGCGCTCGAGATCCAGCTGCAGGCCGTGCGCTCGCTTGACCGGCTGGGGGATCCGCGCGGGGCCGAGTTGCTGCTCAAGCCCGAGACCTGGGCACGCGCCACGCCGCAGTTGCGCGAAGCCATTGTGGCCGCGCTCACTGCGAAGCCGAAGATGATCGAGGTGATGTTCGCCGCGATCCGGGGCGGCACCTTGAAGGCGACGGAGATTTCATCCGTGCGCCGCACCCAGCTGCTGAAGCATGCTGACGCGACGATTCGCAAGGCGGCCGAGGATGTGTTCCAGGATTTCGAGCGCGGC
>JBKJRG010000586.1:0-7904 GCA_046594805.1 Opitutaceae bacterium
ACGCGCTGAAAAATCAGCCGTTGAGGGTGAGGTGAAGCCTGAGGTGTTCGGCCCGTGCCCACTCAAGCCCCGGCATTCGCCGGGGTTTTTTTTGACAACCCCAAATCCCAAATTGGAACGCACTGCGTTACGTAGGGCCGCCGCTTCGTGCCGTGAGCTGAGTCGAACGGGTCGGCGGCCGTCGCGGAGGAGGCGGGCGAAAATCTGCGATCTGCGCCGGCCCTACACCACACAGCGGACGCTTTTTTGACAGCCCCAAACCCCAAATCCAAAACCGGGGACGCCCCGCGTCCCCTATGGCAGCACGTAAATCTCCACCAGCGCCACGCCCGTCGCGCCGGCGACGGGCACGGCCTGTGCCGTGTAACCGCCCGGGTTCAGCGTGGCGACGAGCACGGCATCCTTCGAGCTTGCCGGAAATGCAAACGCGCCCACCGACGTCTGCGCCGCCAGAGTCGAGGCTTCCCAGTTGTCGTTTTCCATCAGCTTGGCGCCCGCACCGGTGTAAAGCTCGAGCTTCGGATCCGGCATCAGCCCGGTGAGGCCGAACGGTGCCAAGGCCGGACCGCTGGCGCGCACGAGCACGCGCAGCGTGCCCGTGCCGGCCACTGTGAAGCCGACGATGAGCGTATCCGCACCCGTGCCACCGAACGTGCGCGCCGAAAGATTGGTCAGCCGCGGACTCGCCGCGGTCACCACTGCCGGCCGATCGACATCGTAGATTTCGATGAGCCCCGTGCCCGTGGCGCCATTCTTGCCTTCGAGCGAGATGCCATAGCCGCCGGCGGTGAAACCGCTGCCGAGGATGACGGCGTCCTTGGACGTGGCCGACAGCGCAAACGCCCCCACCGACGTCGCCGCCGTCACGATGGCGGACGCGTTGCCCCAATCGTCGTTGACGGCGATGCGCGACGATCCCCGCATGACCGTCACGATCGGGTCCACGAGGGCATTGCCGAGCCCGAAACCGGCCAGCGTGGGCCCGATGCCGCGGATAAGCACCGTCTTGGATCCTTCGCCGCCGCCGACCGTCACTCCGGCATTGAGCGTTTCGCTTTGCGTCCCCGCGCGCGCCAGGACGGACAGGTTGCTCAGGTACGCGATGGCGGGGTCGGACACGACGGGCGTCTGCGTCCAGCCCAGCGAAAACCCGCCGGCGCTTCCCCCCGTGCGATCGACCATGATGTTGTAGGTCGTGCCGGCGGTCGCGTTGAAGGTGACGAACCCGCTCAGCGTATTGTTGGCCACCGCCGTCAGCGCGCTGTTGGCGCTGCCCGTGTAGGCGCCGATGAACGAATTGAAGCTCGCACCTTGCAACTGGAACGTGACCGAGCCCGCCGTCGCGGCCGTCCATCGAAACCACACGGAGCCATTGAGCGTAAGTCCCCCCGCGGTGGGATCCGCGGCATCGCGTGTCGCACCGACCAGCGTGCCGGAGAGCAGCCCGGTTGTGCCGCTGAGCGTCGTCGCCGTGGCGAAGCTGTCGTTGGCCGCCGGTGCGCTCGCGATCAGGACTGGGTTTGGACGTTGCGTCGTCGTCCCGTCGGCGAGCTGCCCGAATCCATTGCCGCCCATCCCCCACAGGGTGCCGTCTGTTTTTGTAAATACGCTATGGTAGTTGCCGGCCGCCACGGCTGCTGCGTCCGTGGCCACCTGGACCGGTGAGACGCGCGTCGTGAAGGTCCCATCGCCGAGTCCGCCGCTCGGATTGTAGCCCGCGGCCCACAACGTGGCGTTGGTTTTGACGAAGAGCGTGTGATAGGCGCCCGCCGCGGCGGAAGCCACGCCGGTCGCGATCTGCACCGGCAGGAGGCGGCTCGTCGTGGTGCCGTCGCCGATCTGGCCGCTGCCGTTCCAGCCATGCGCCCACAACGTGCCATTGGTCTTGAGGAAGGCGGTATGACCGTATCCGCCGTAAACCGACGCAACGCCGGTGGCGATCTGGACCGGCACCGTGCGACTCGTTGTCGTGCCGTCGCCAAGCTGGCCATAGGCATTGAATCCCATCGCCCACGCCGTCCCGTCCGTCTTCACCAAAATCGCGTGATCACTGCCGGCGGCGACCGACGCCACGCCCGTTGCCACCTGGATCGGCGTGCTCCGGCTGGTGGTGGTGCCATCGCCGAACTGGCCGTATTGGTTAAAACCCATCGCCCACAGCGTGCCATTCGTCTTCACAAACAGCGTGAAGCTGGTGCCCCCGCAGACGGAGGCCACGCCGGTCGCGATCTGGACGGGAATGCTGCGGTTGGTCGTGGTGCCGTCGCCGAGGTTGCCGACATTATTGCGCCCCATCGCCCACAAGCTCCCGTCCGTCTTCACGAAGAGCGTGAAGTCGTCGACGCCCACGGCGACGGTGGCTACGTTGGTCGCCACCTGCACCGGGGAATTGCGGCTGATGGCCGTCCCGTCGCCCAGTTGCCCGAAGGTATTGGCGCCGATGCCCCACAAGGTGCCGTCCGCTTTCACGAACATGATTTGGGATCCGCCCGCGGCGATTTTTGCTGCGCCGACCGGCGGGACCACGACCGGTGGAGTGGGCGGGGTGACGGTGCCGCCTGTGACAATCTGCACGGGCGTGCTGCGATTGGTGGCGGTGCCATCGCCCAACTGGCCGTTGCCGTTGGTCCCCGCGGCCCATAGCGAGCCGTCGGTCTTCACATAGAACACGCTGGTGCCGGCTTCGCCGACGGAGATGACATTGATGCCGCTCGCCACCTGGACCGGTGTGCGCCGGTCGGTGGTCGTGCCGTCACCGAGCTGGCTATTGCCGTTGTAGCCGGCCGCCCACAGGGTCTTGTCGGTTTTCAGGAACAACATGTGGCCTGCCTGCGCGGACACCGTGGTGACACCGGTGGCGACCTGCACCGGCGTGCGCCGATCGGTGGTCGTGCCATCGCCCAACTGTCCCCACGTGTTCACGCCGGCCGCCCACAACGTGCCGCCCGTCCTGACGAACATCATGTAATCGCCGCCCGCCGAAACCGACGTCACGCCGGTCGCGATCTGGATGAAGGTCCGCCGAGCCGTGGTCGTGCCGTCGCCGAGTTGACCCCAGGTGTTGGCGCCCGTGGCCCAGAGCGTGCCGTCGGTGCGCAGGGAAAAAGTGTGGTACTCGCCGGCCGAAACCGAGGCGACGCCCGTGGCAACCTGCACCGGAAGGAGGCGGTCGGTGGTGGTGCTGTCGCCCAGTTGCCCATCGCCGTTCATACCGACGGCCCAGAGCGTGCCGTCGGTTTTCAAGAATAGGGTGTGACCGAATCCAGCGGTGGCCGAGGCGACTCCGCTGGCGATTTGCACCGGCGTGCTGCGAAAGAGGGTGCCGGAGCCATCGCCGACCTGGCCACGATGATTCCAGCCCATGGCCCACAAGGTGCCGTCGGTCTTCACGAAGACGCTGTGGTTTTGGCCGGCAGCGACGTTGGCGACGCCGGTCGCAACCTGCACGGGGGAGCGGCGCTCGGTCGTGGTGTTGTCGCCCAGTTGCCCCGCACTGTTCAGGCCCATGGCCCAGAGCGTCCCATCCGACTTCACGAACAAGGAGTGGTAGGCGCCCACGGCGACCGAGCTCACGGTCTGCGCCGAAGCGCGGGCCGCCAGCGTCATGATCGCCACGCCCAGGAGCACGGAGCCGAACCGGGCGCGGTGCGCTGGTTTGAAGCAGAGGCTAAACGGGCAAATCACGACGAAGGAGATTAATCATGGCACGGCGGCGGGGGCGCCCACCGGCTCGAAGCCATGACTGGTGCGCGGGGGGAGAGGGCTGGAGAGCCCGCGCTGGGTCGGCGCAGGGCGCAGAAGTAAGGAAGGCGCACCGCGTATCCGCCAAGGGGATTAGTTGCGACCGCCCCAACGGAAAAGCTTGCGGCAGGGAGTGATCCCGGCATCGGCCGGGTGTTTTGTCTTGGACAACCCCGGCCTCCGCGTGCACGTGCGAAAAGCAGAGGTCATGTCAGCAATCCGGACTAATCCGGCCCCCGTGAAAGGGGTAGATGCGACCGTTGAGTCATGGTCCCGGCGACGGCGGAGTCCGGTGCGCCGCGATGCCCCGAAAACCACGACTCGAATTCTCGGGAGCGTGCGATCACGTCATCAACCGGGGCCATGATCAGCGATCGCTCTTTGCTCCGGACGGCGCCGCGGAGTCGTTTTTCAACTGCCTGGAGACAACCTACTGGGTCAGGGCGTTCCGTTCTGCTTCCGCGCTCGCAGAGCGCGGAAAGCGGATGCGACAAATTGAAAATCTTGTGATGCCTCCGGGCTAATTCTCGTCGGTGTTCGTGATTCCCGGATCAATCATCCCGAGTTGTCCCGAGGGATTTTGGATGGTGATGGTATAATTCCAGGTCGGTTGGGCGGCGAACGTGTCGTCAACCGTCGCCGTATTCGCGGAGTAGGCCGGCGTGCCGAAAGTCGCCGCTCCATTTGCATCGCTCAGCACCCCGCTGAATGCGATGCCGGTGACCGTGTAGGGACCGCCGTTCCCCACGACGATAAATTGGATGGTGAGCGCGGATTTCCCCTTGCTCTTGATATAGACCGCTTGGGAGCCGGTTTTCTGATAGACGCGATTTCCCCCGGTGTCGCTGACGGTGATTGAACTAACCGGGCAGCATCCGCCTTGGACAAACGAGGAGACCGCGATGGTGATGGAGGCAGTAGGCATATTTCCTTTCGAGCATGGTTTTGGTTGCGGACAAAAATCACGGCGGTCCCATCGGCGGCCACGGTTCCAACGGCCGGTAGTTGGTTTTTTCCAAACGCGCGACGAGGGCGCGCGCGGATCCGGTCTCGCCGAGCAGCGCGAACGCGCGCGCCGCCGGATCGAGCACGCGCCAGTAGCGCGATTTTTCCCAGCGGCCGCCCAGCAGCTCGAGCGCGCGCCGCCAGTGGCGCTCGGCCGCGGCGCGATCGCCGGCCCGGGCCGCGATGCGGCCGGCGGCGATGCGCGTGAGTGCCGACTCGCCCAACACTCCCTCGAGCGCGCGCCCTTCGGCCACGATGCCCTCGCCGAGCGCCAGCGCCTGCGCGACGGCGGCGGCCGCGCCGGCGGAGTCGCCGGCCGCGTCCAGCGTCTCGGCCCACAGGCGCCATGCGGCGGCGAGGCGGCCGGTCACGACCCGGTTCGACGGCTCCGTGGCGGAAAGCTTTTCCAGACCCGACTTCACTTCCTCGACCAGCGCGCGGTCCGGCGCACCGGCGCCGTCGATCGACGCGAGCCGGACTTCGTGCCAGCGATTAAAGAGCCACGCGCGCAGGTGGGTGCGGTTTTTCGTATCGCCGGCGATCAGCGCGTCGAGAATCTCCTTGGATCGGGCGCGCCGGGCCATCGCTTCCGACGGGTGCCCGGCGATGGCCAGCACGCTGGCGTGCAACATGAGCGCCTCGGCCAGGTCGGCGCGCCACTTCGCGTTGTCCGGCTCGGCGCGGGCGATGGCCTCCGTGCGCGCGACTTGCTCGGCAAATCGCGCGGTCGCCTCGGCCAGGTCGGCGCTGCGCTCGGCGATGGTGCCGAGCCAGGAGTTGGCATCGACGATGCGAAACTGCAGTGGCAGATCCTGCGGCTTGGCGGCGGCGAGCCGCTCGAGCATGGCGAGTTCGTCGAGCAACCCGCGGCGCGCCTCCGTGAGATTGTCGCGGTCGAGTTCGACCACCGCGAGGTTGTGATGACCCCACGCGAGTTCCTCCTGCCAGCGCGGGTCGGCGGGATTGAGCGCCACGAGGGCCGCGCCGGTGTCGCGGTAACGCACGAGCCACTCGCGCATCGCGTCGAACTCCCGCCGCTTGCGCAGCACGAACCCGACCCAGTATTCCGCCTGCCCGCGTTCGAAGAGCATCTCGCCGTTTTTCGGGTGGCGCGCGGCGAGGATTTTCGCGCTCTCGTAGGCGGCGAGGAACGAGCGCATCGCTTCCGGGTAGCGCGCCTCCGCGTTGCGGATCTCGCCGATTTGGCGGAGCACGGCCACCTGCCGCGTGAGCGCCGCGTCGGTGAGGTCGCGGGTGTTGAGCGACGCGAAATACGCGATCGCCTTTTCGCCCACCGCGTCGAGCACCTCGAGTTTGTTCAGCTTCGCCAACTGCGCGCGCAGGTCGCCCACCATGAAACCGAGCAAATTCTCCGCCTGCTCCTGCCGCCGCTGCGCGTCGTTGCGCGCCTGCCACGCCACCAGCGCGAGGCCGAGCGTGACGGCCATGCCGGCGACCGACGCGGCCGTGATCCACATCAGCCGGCGCACGCGGCGCGCCTGCTCGCGCTGGCGCAATTCATCGAAACCCACGCCCAGCAACCCCGCCGTCAACCGCACGAACGCGTCCTCCTTGCCGTCGCCCTCCGGTCGCGCGTCGGCGGCGACGTGCTCCGCGGGCATTTGCGAAAGCTGCCCGTCGGAGCCGAGTTCGGCGCGTAACGCCGGCGAGAAACAATCCTCGTCCGTGCCCTCGGCCTTCGGCTCGCCCGCCACGATAAACGCAAACACCCGCGCGCTGCCGCCCATCCGCTTGAACGTCAAAATCTCCTCGCGCACCCAGCGCGACTTCGCCGCCGCCGGCGAGCAGATCACCACCAGCGTCGCGGATTCGCGCAGCGCCCCGCGGATCGTCTCGCCCAGATGACTCGTCGTCGGCAGCTCGTCGCGATCGCGAAACACCGGCGCGATCCGGCGGCCCACCTCGCCGATCGGCGCGGCGCGGCCGTGAAACCGTTTCGGCACCCCGTACCCTTCCAGCTTCCGCATGAGCCAGCGCGCCCACTTCGTGTCGGCGTGGCTGTAGCTCAGGAAGACTCGATAACGCAGCGCCCTCTCCTGCGTCGCCGAACTCGGTGACGCGGGGCTTTCGCCGGAGGAATGGGGGGCAGTGGAAGGCACGACAACACGCCCGGAGCGCAGCGGACCATGCGATGGCCACGCCGCGCTCGCGCGAAAGCGGAAGTGTTTGCCCGGGACGAAGCAGTCCGGGCGAAGCTGAAGCGGTCGAACGGTGAACTATTCCGCCCCTTCACAAAGACAGGGAATCTCACCGGCGGGTGACCGGCGCGACTGGATGGGCCGACATAGAAAGCGAATTCTCCCGATGGCCAGCGCAATGATCGCAAACGAAATCCATTTGCCCCGATTCCCGGACCCCTGCCCGGCTCTCACGAGCCGCCGCGCATTGCAATGGCTGAAAGGCGAATCCGCGGCCGGTGGCTCCCAAAACGCCCAAGCCGCAGGCGGCGCCTCGGCACAATCCGGATCACTTTCCAAACGCCCACAGCCGCTTCTCCGTGCGCACGTAGATCGCATCGCCCACGATCGCGGGGCTCGCGAGGATGCGCTCGCCGAAATCGACCTGGTGCAGGATTTCCGGTTTCTCGCCGCCGGCCTTCACGACCGTGAGCTTGCCCGGCACCGAGGCGACGTAGATTTTTCCGTCGGCCGCGACCGGCGACGCGTAGTAGCTGCTCGGCGCGTTGGGCAGCCGCTCCTGCGCGTAATGCGGCTCGCCGGTCTTGGCGTTGAGCGAGGAAATGATGCCGCCGTCTTTCACGAAATAGATCCGGCCCTCGTAGTGAATCGGCGTGGGCACGTAGGGCAGCGCCTTGTGGTAGCGCCACGCGATGTGCGTCGCAGTGATGTTGCCCGTGCCGCCGGGCTTCACCGCGAGGATCACGTTTTCCGAGCGCACGGCCTTGGCCTCGGCGCTCATGATGTCCCAGTCCTCCTTGGAAAACTTGCCGTCGCGGTTGGCGTCCACCCCGCGCCAGTAGTCGATGCTGTTCTCGTCAATCTCGCCGAACGCCACGATGCCGTCGGCGTTCTTGTCGTATTTCTTGTAGAACTCTTCCCAGGTCGGCAGCGGCGAGTCGGCGGTGTCGTTGGAGAAGCCGCCGAAATAAAGCATGCCGTCCGCCACGAACGCCGTCG
>JBKJRG010000810.1:0-5053 GCA_046594805.1 Opitutaceae bacterium
GACCCAACCGGATGGGAGCAGGATGTTCTGATAGCCGAGCTCATCGGCCTGCTGCACCAGCGCGCCACAATGCTCGAAACTGCTGCGCAGCCGGCCGTCCGGTACGCCCAGGAACTCGTAGTCGTCGTTGCAGAGCGCGGAAAACCACGCGACCTCCACCTTGCGATCGACGGTGCGAATGGGCAGCGGGGTCATGGCCTGGTCACGGGCGCGCCTTCACTGCCCGTTCCACCAGGAGTCGAGTTTCCTCGTGAGTCGCTTGACGCGGTCCGGCTCCGTCGCCGCGAGGTTTTTGTTTTCATCCGGGTCCGCCGTGACATGGAAGAGCTCGACCGCCGCGTTCGGCTCATTCCGCAGCGAAGGCACAACCAGTTTCCATTCGCCTTCGATCATCCAGCGATAACGGAGGCTTGCCGCGGGCCGCTGAAGATCCATCGAATTGTGGGTGAAACATTCGCCGGAAATTGTGTCGCGGCCCGCGACCGCTTTTGCGTCGAGGAGGTTGATACCCGGCATGGTCGCGGTTGGCTTCAGTCCGGCCGCCGCCAGCAAGGTGGGGGCGATGTCGAGCGAGAGGGCGAGCTGGGTGGATTTTTGGGGCGTCATCCGTCCCGGCCAGCTGACCAGGATGGGCGTGCGCAGCCCGCCGTCGTATTGGGTTTGTTTGGATTTTGCCGCGTACTGCCCAGTTTCCGGATTTGTGATCCAGCCGTTGTCCGCGACGTACATCACGACAGTGTTTTCGGAGAGCCCCTTCTGCTGCAGGTGATCGAGCAGGGCGCCGCAGGTTTCGTCGAACCACTCGACCATGGCCCAATATTTGGCGATCGGGAGGGACGGGGTCTTGTCCTGGTACTTGGCGAGTAGCCGGTCCGGCGGATTGTGCGGCGAGTGCGGCAACATCGGCGCGTACCAGACAAAAAACGGTTTCTGCTCGCGCTGGGCCGTGGCGATGAAGTCGAAGATGGGCTGCATCGTCTTGCGCCCGATGTCCAAGCCCTCGTCGCCGTGCCGCGCTCCTTTGGTCATGCCGTGAGTGAAACCGCCGCGGCTGAAGTCACCCTGCCACCATTTGCCCGTCTGCAGGCTGAGGTAACCTTTGGCCGCGAGCAGGCGCGGGAGGGTCGGCACGACCTCAAGGTGACGATTCATGATTTCGCGCCCGTCTTGAAACCGCTTGGACTTGTTGAACGCCGCCTTGGGAGTCCCGTCCGTCGGCAATGGCGGATCGTTGCTGGTGACCTTGTGCTGGTGCGGGTAAAGCCCGGTGATGATCGAGGCGAGGCTTGGGCAACACAGGCTCGAGGGCACGTAACCCCGCGGGAAAGTAACGCTGCGGGCCGCCAGCCGATCGAGATGCGGGGTACTCACTTCAGTGGACCCCATGAAGGAATAGTCGCGCCAGTGGTGATCGTCCGAAATGATCAGGACGATGTTGGGCGGAGCGCTGGTCGCGCCCTGGGCGAGGCACGACGCGGCCAGCAGTAACAGGGCGCAAAAGATTTTTTTCACGGGGCGGGATGCAAGGGAAGTCTCCCCGGGACCTGCCCGCCAGCCCTTTTTTAGGTGCGACGCCGCGCTGCTTCCGGCCGCAGAATTCGCGCATCGACCACGAACGGCCCCGCCGGCAGCAGGCTGGCGAGGAGGACGAGCACAGTGCGCTTCCACGGCCAGTCGTATTCGACGGCCGCCTGAATCGCGGCGAGGACGTAGAGCAAAAAGAGGACGCCATGCGCCATCCCGACGATGCGCACCGCCTCGGGCCGGCCCCCGAAGTATTTCAAGGGCATCGCCACGCCGAGCAGGAGGAGAAACGAAACGCCCTCCCACCAGCCGATAAGGCGGAGTCGGTCGAGCGGAGTTTTCAGCGAGGCCATGGGGCGTGTTCTCCGCGGGCGAAGCGTCGCTGTCGAGGCTAACGCGCGTTACGCCTAACTCCGCGAGATCGGGCCCGCTCTCCGAGAACCGGACCCACCTTCGAACCAAAGGCGCGCTCAGAAATCGAGCGTCGCCGACAGCGTGAACTTCCGCGGATCGGGCATGCGGATGTTATTCGGGACCTGCTGCTGCGGGTTGGTGGCGAGGTTGCCGACGCGAAACGTGCCGTAGCCGTTGTAGATCGCCTTCTCGCTATCCAGGACGTTGGAGACGTTGAGCTGGTAGCGGAGACCGAACTTGTTCGCGAGCCGGTGACGGTACGCGGCGTGCGCGGAAATGAGCATGTAGGGATCCGCGTAGAGGTAGTCATAGGCATTCCCTACCCGGTTTCCGACTTTGGAACGGCCGCGAAAATTCCCGCCGCCGCCCAACGAGAAATTTTTGAGTTTGCCCTCCGTGAAGCTATAGGTGGCATAAAGGTTGCCGGTATGCTTGAAGGTGTTGTTGAGCCGCGTGCCGGGGGAGAGGCCATTCACCGTGTTGCGAACGGTGTTGATGTCGTTGTTGACCTGCGTGGGATTCAGCGAGGTCGCCGCAGCAGCAGCCCAGGCGGCGGAGTTGGCGTTGACGAAACCCACGAAGCCCGGCTGCAGGTTGACCGCAGTCGTCTGCGGCAGCGCGAGGTTGGCGGTCAGGCGCAGATTCCGCACCGGGTTGGCCGTGACCTCGAACTCGTAGCCGCTGCCCTTTTGATCCTGCGTGTCGCGGAAGGCCAGCGTCTGCAACTCAGGGCGATTGAGGTTGGTGCCGATGCGGTTGAGCTCCGTGGTGTTCGAACCGTTGATGAGCAAACCTTTTTGTTCGGACGTGTAATAGCTCGCTGTGGCGGCGATCTTGCCGCCGAGCAGCTCGAACTTGAAGCCGTAGTCCTGGCCTTTGCTCTTGGAGATGGGCGGCGTGGTGCCGTCGATCAGATTGTTGCCGTTGTTCGGCGCGGCGAAGGTCTCGGAATAGTTTGCGAACACACCGAGCCACGGGAGCACGAAGTAAACCACGCCGGCGTTGCGGCTGACCGGCGCGAAATTTCCTTTGGATTTTCCGCCGAGGATCGGCACCGGCACGCCGGAAGAATTGATGACGACGGCACCGAGGCGCGGCAGGCCGGTGACAGGATCGGTCGGGATGCCGGTGTTGGTTTGCTGCACGTTATTCACCGCATCGCGACGAGCCCCCAGCAACACCGCAAGGCGATCGTTGAAAAACCGGCTGGAAGAAGCGATTTGCACGTAGTCGAGCGTCTTCCGCTGGTGGCTGATCGCCGTCGGGATGAAATCCAGCACGACCCCGGGGATGTTGGGCACATCGCCCAGGGGCAGGTCGTTTTGATCCCAATAGCGGCGTTCGCGGACCTGGTTGGCGGCGACCGTGAGATTGGGGTTGGTGCCGTTGACCCGGCGCAGCGTGCGGTTGTACGAATCGAAACGATCGAGGCGTGAGCCGGCGATGCCGCTGAAACTCTGTTTCAACCAGCCGGTCTCGAAGCGCCAGTTGGCCAGGGCGCGGAAGTCGGAGACCATGTTGCCCTGCAGGGTCTTCACGCGCTCGGTATCGGTGAAGGGCTTGCCGAAATTCGGGTTGGTCGCGCCGTTCGGGAGCACCGTGTTGACGTCGATCCGATAGGTGTTGAACAGGCTTTGGGAACCGTGGGAATGGCGATCGTTGCGGAAGCGGTTGTAGGCGATCTCGACGAACAAATTGTCGCTGAAGCGATGGTCCACGTAGAGCGTGTAAGCGTAGTAGTAGAGCCGGGCGACCGAGTCGGGCGGCTGAAGGTTGAACTCCTTGCTCGGAATTCGCGGGGAATTCGGCACGTCCGTGCGCGCGTCTCCATTCTGCAGCAGGCCGAAGCTCGTGCCGGTGGTCTGGTAGGACGGGCCCCAGTCGAGCAGCGCGTTACCTGCCACCCCGGGCGTGAGCACGAAAAAGTTGTTGGCGCTGATGCGCGCGATGCCGGTATTGGTGGTGCTGGGCACGGTCACGCCGTTGTTCACCGTCGTCCGGTCCCAAAAAGAGGCCTGGTCGATGTAGTAGCTCGGGTAGATCGACCGGTCCTGCAGGCCAAACTCGCCCTCAAAACGAAACTGATTCTTGCGGGTAATCCGGTAGACGCCGGCGAGATGCGCACCCTGGCGCTCGTTGTGGTTGTCGTTGCGGTAGCCCGGCGCGTTTTCAGCGAAAGCGTTCAGCCGGAGCGCGAGCGATTTAGTGATCGGGCGATTGAAATCGATCGACGAGCGCCAGCCGGTGAAATTGTCGACCCGCGCATTGATCGAATAGGTCGCCCGGTCGAAGCGCGGCCGCTTGGTCCAAGTCGTGGAGATGCCACCGGGGCCGCCATCGCCAAAGAGGACGCCATTCGGGCCGCGCGCAAACTCGTAGCGCTCGGTGTTGTAGGAGTCGCTCTCGATATACCAGAGGAAGTAGTTCCGGCTCGGGAACGTATTGCCCATGTTCCGATAATTGATGCTGAAGCCGCCGGCGACGCCGGCGTTCACGTCGAGTTGGGGGACCCAGTTGAGCGCCCATTCGCCCGCGCTGCGGAAATTCGTGGCGCCGATGTCTTCCAAGAACTGGCTCGTCATCACCGAAATGGCCGCCGACGTCAGCTTCAGCGGCGTGTCGGTGCGCCCGCCCGCGAGTGCGCTCGCGGCGGTGTAGCCGACGTCACCGTCGGTTCGCACCTCGAAGGGTGAAAGCAGCACGGTGTCCTTCGGCTCGGGGGTCGCGGTCGCAGGCGCCGGCGCGGTTTGAGCCTGGGCGGGAATGGCCATGCTCCCGATCAACAAAACGGCACGGGAGAAAAACGTGGAGGAACGCGAGCTCCGCGGTGAACGAGGACAGGCAGGGTGTGGCATGGTGATGGCAACGCGTCGCGGGGACGCGATACAGCAGGGTTAGGTGGGCAGGCGCGGTCAGAGCCTCCGGGGTGAAACTGGACGCCCAACGACTCGACGGCCGGCGCTGAATCGCAAGCGTATTCCTGCCCCCGGGCCCGCCGCCCCACGGTCTTTCGTTTTGGCCGCGTAAATGTAGGCCAGCTCGCTTGCGAGCGCGGTTTGGCGCGCGCAAGCGCGCTGACCTACGGTAAAGGCGTTTGAACAGCCAAAACGAAAGA
>JBKJRG010000827.1:0-4292 GCA_046594805.1 Opitutaceae bacterium
GTCCGCGCTGGCCGCGGGCCACCATCACCCGACCTTTGATTTCGACGAGCACGCGCTGTTGCACGGCGTCGAGCTCTATGCCGCCATCGCCGACCGCATCCTTTCCCCGTCATGAACGCCGCGCCGACTCTCGCAGACATTCGCCACGCCCATGCGCGCATCATGCCGCATATCCGGCAAACACCGGTTTTCACCAGCGCGCTGCTCGATCGCGAGACGGGGGCGCGACTGTTTTTCAAGTGCGAGAATTTCCAGAAGGTCGGCGCCTTCAAGGCCCGCGGCGCCTGCAATGCCGTGTTCTCGCTCAGCGAGGAGGAGGCGCGGCGCGGCGTGGCCACGCATTCCTCGGGCAATCACGCCGCCGCCCTCTCGCGCGCCGCCGGGCTGCGCGGGATCGCGGCGCACATCGTGATGCCCGGCAATTCACCCAAGACCAAGCAGGCCGCAGTCGCGGGCTATGGCGGGCGGATTGTGCTGTGCGAACCCACGCTCGAGGCGCGCGAACGCACCTGCGCAGAGGTGATCGCCAAGACCGGCGCGACCTTGATTCACCCCTACAACGACTACCGCATCCTGGCCGGCCAGGCGACCGCGGCAGTGGAACTGCTGGAAGAAATCGCTGAGCTGGATCTCGTGGTCGCGCCGGTCGGCGGCGGCGGGCTCCTCGGGGGCACGGCCCTCGCCGTGAAAGCCATCCGGCCCGCCGCCCGCGTGATCGGAGCGGAGCCCGCGCAGGCGGACGACGCCGCCGCGTCATTTCGCGCCGGTCACGTGGTGAACAAGCCGGCGAACACCATCGCCGACGGGCTGCGCACCTCGCTGGGCGATCTCACCTTTCCCGTCATCCGTCAGCACGTCGACGAGATCGTCACCGTGACGGAAGACGGGATCGTCAGTGCGATGCGCCGAATCTGGGAGATTCTGAAAATCGTGATTGAACCGAGCGGGGCCGTGCCCTTCGCCGCGATTCGCGAGCACGCCCCGCTTTTTGCCGGCCGTCGCGTCGGCATCATCCTCAGCGGCGGCAACGTCGATCTCGACGCCCTGCCGTGGATGAAACGATAGGGGGAATCGCGGCCCACGCGGCCGCGGGCAACGGACCGGCGGGCCGCCTGTCCCTACCTTTCAACCCCGACGCATGAAACCCACTCCTCCCGCCCTGCTCCTCGACCGCGCGACCGTCAGCTCGCTGCTCACGCTCCCGGGGTGCATCGAGGCGGTGGCGAACGCGTTCGCGGCTCATGGCCGCGGCGAGACGTTTCCGAGCGGCTTGCTCCACGGCGACGGCATTGACGGCGAGTTTCACGTCAAGGCGGGCGGCCTCAAATCCCCCCGCGCCTATTTTGCCTGCAAGGTGAACGGCGGGTTCTTCCAGAACCGCATGCGGCACGACCTGCCCAACATCCAGGGGCTGATCCTCCTCTACGACGCGACCAACGGCGTGCCGCTCGCCGTCATGGAATCCGCCACCGTCACCATCCTGCGTACCGGGGCCGCCACGGCGGTGGCGGCCCGTCACCTGGCGCCGCGCGATGCGAGCGTGGCCACTATTTGCGGCGCGGGCACACAGGGCGCCATCCAACTGCTCGCGCTCCACCGCACGCTGAAGCTGCGCAAGGTCCAGAACTGGAGCCGCGATGCCGCGCGGGCCGCCGCCCTCGCCGAAACCATGCGGACCGAATTGGGGATCGACGTATCCGCGGCGGGCGATCTGCGGCAGGCAACCCAGGCGAGCGATGTCATCGTGACCTGCACGCCCGCGCGGAAATGGCTGATCGGCCGCGAGCACGTGCGGCCTGGCGCCTTTGTCGCCGCGGTCGGCGCCGACAGTCCGGACAAGCAGGAAATCGAGCCTGAGCTGCTCGCCCAATCCGCTGTCGTCTGCGATCTCACCGCCCAGTGCGCCGCTGTCGGCGATCTTCACCACGCAATCGCTGCGGGGTTGATGACCGCCGGAGACGTGCGCGCTGAACTCGGCGCGGTGGTCGCAGGCTTGCAACCGGGTCGACGCTCCCCGGAAGAGATCGTGGTTTTCGATTCGACCGGCACTGCTCTGCAGGACGTTGCGGCGGCCGCGCTGGTTTACGAGCAGGCCGTTGCGCGCGGGTTGGGCACGAGATTCGCGTTTTGGGGCCAGCCCATTCCGCCGCCGTCCTGACGGATGGCACCCGGGCTGGACGCCTACAAGGGCAACACGGCCATCACCGGCACCAAGACCGATGTGCCGCTGATCGACGTCCCCGCGCCGATCCAGGTCATCACCCGGGCGGACGGTTCGTCGCGCCGCCGTCCGAATAGAACATCACGATGTCCGATACGCCGCGCGGAATCCGGTTGTTGCCGTTGACGTAGATCCGGCCGTCGTGCTTTCCGCCCGTCGTGCTTAATCCGACTGGCTCGAGCCAGCTACGGCGAACTCGACTCGCGCGCCTTCAACTCGTCCGACACCACGGTGCCAATCCGCAACCACTCGTCATAACTCAGGAAGCTCGTTGCCCCCGCTGCGCGGGCCTCCTTCGACCGATCGTAACCCGACACCATGATGATCATCACCTGGGGATTCGAATCCCGGATCAACTTGGTCAGAGTCGTGCCGTCCACATCGGCGGAGCGGTGCACAATCACCGCGTCGAGCGTCTCCGCGCGAACCATTGAAACGGCAGCATCGGCGTCATGGCACCCGCGCACGTCTGCATCCGGAAACTTGCGCTTCAGTGTTTTCGAGTGGGTCGAGGTCGGCCGGGAAAGTTTTGAACCGAGGCGCGACATTTTCCCGCGCCAGCACGAACGCGGGTAGCGCCGGCCCGCAGCGCAGTCCGGAATCCCCCGGATCTGCTCCTCGGAAGTCCTGTCCCAGGGTCAGGACCGAAGCGCCTCGGAGTTGGGCGCCGATGCGTGTCTCCCAAACCGCGACCGGCGCTCTTCCTGCCGGCCTTCCGATTGCTTGAATTTATTACCCATCTTGCCGCTCGTTCCGCCGCATCGATCTCTGCGACGCGTAGGAGAGAAAGACGCTTTCGGGATAGTGCTCATGAGCCTCTCTCTTGACTACCGTCCGCGTTGTGGGATAATCCCACCATGATTCTGACGCTCGATGACAAGCGGCGATTGACCGTTCCGGCTTCGCTCGCGCCAACGAAGCCAGGCGACCATTTCCAAGCCGAATTTGACCCCGAGGAGGATACGCTCGTGTTCCGTCGCGTCGCCCGCAAAGGCAACTGGCTGGAGATCCTCAAGGCGTGCCCCGCCGCGATGGACGATTTGCCGCCACGTCGCCGCGAATTACCAAAGGGCCGCAAGCTATGAACTGGCTGCTTGATGCCGACGTGCTGAGCCAGCCGGCAAAGCAGCACGGCGACGCCCGCGTCATCACCTGGCTGGAAGCCGAGCAGGACAATTGCTGCACGAGCTCCATCGTGATTGCCCAACTGGCATTCTGGGTTCGCTCGAAGCAAGGAAAGCGGCGGGAATCCCTGCAGGTATGGCTGAGCAGGCTGATTGATGCGATGCACGGCCGCATCCTCGGATTCAACGTGACCGTCGCACAAGTGTGGGCTGATCAGGAGCACCTGCTGAAGACGGCGGGGCAGTGCATGCCGATCGAAGACAGCTACCTCGCCGCGATTGCACGCCGGCATAATCTGGTGATTGCGACGGGGAACGAGAAAGACTTTCAACGTCCGGGACTGAAAGTGTTCAACCCGTTCAAGCCCCTCGCGTGAGCAGCTATTAGGCCCGAACCGCGCGCACTCCTTGAGCTGGCACCGAATCTTCGCATCCCACACGGCCCCCGGCGCTGAACTCTCAACGCTCAAGGCATGGACCTCCGGTTGTTGGCATTTGGTTCGGTCACTTGAGCGTTAAACGTTGGACATTGAGCGTTTCGCGCTGGAAGCGCGCCCCGGCTTTGTTTTCCGCGGCGCTCATCGCGAATCCATTTCCCGCTGCAGAATCTCCATCAAGCCGGCGAGCGATGCGATGCCGCTCCGTCCGTTGAAAATCGTCTCCTTCACCTGGGCCACACCGGCGAGAGCGCGCGGGCTAGGGTCGGCCAGCAGGGCCTTGAACTCGGAATCTTCGCGCACCGGGTCCCACGTCGGATCTCCGCGCAACACCGGCACGGTGATTCCGCTGGGCAGGCGTGGCAATCCGTCGGCACCAGCGCCGCGGGTTCCGCCCATGGTCTTTCGTTTTGGCTGTTCAAACGCCTTTACCGTAGGTCAGCGCGCTTGCGCGCGCCAAACCGCGCTCGCAAGCGAGCTGGCCTACATTTACGCGGCCAAAACGAAAGA
>JBKJRG010000853.1:0-7792 GCA_046594805.1 Opitutaceae bacterium
TCTTTCGTTTTGGCCGCGTAAATGTAGGCCAGCTCGCTTGCGAGCGCGGTTTGGCGCGCGCAAGCGCGCTGACCTACGGTAAAGGCGTTTGAACAGCCAAAACGAAAGACCATGCCCCGCATCGACGTCACCGGCATTTCTAGTTTGCCCTCTGCCAAGCCGGGGCGCTTAGTTCCCAGCTCTTTTGTTCACATGAAGCGCTCTCATCACTGTGCCCAGCTAGCCGTGCCTGACCTCGGTGCGGATGTCTCGCTTGTCGGCTGGGTCGACACCATCCGGGACCAGGGCGGCATCATTTTCATCGACCTGCGGGACCGCAAGGGCGTCACGCAAATCCAGCTCGAACCGCACGATAATGAGAAGCTGGGCGGGCAGTTGAAGCACCTGAAGCCGGAGTCGGTCATCGGGATCACCGGCAAGGTTGTCCGGCGTCCGGCCGGCACCGAAAACAAGAACCTGCCCACGGGCGAAGTCGAAGTGGTGGCGGCGGAGCTCGAGGTTTTCAACCTGTCCGACACCCCGCCGTTCCCGTTGGACGACGCCGGCGGCGACAAGGTCAACGAGGACCTGCGGCTGACCTATCGCTACCTCGATCTGCGGCGGCCGAAGATGCGGAAGAACCTCCAGGTCCGCCACCGCGCCGCCAAGTCGATCCGCGACTATTTTGATTCCCAGGAGTTCATCGAGGTCGAGACGCCCGCGCTTTTCAAGAGCACGCCGGAAGGCGCGCGCGAATACCTCGTGCCCTCGCGCATCCATCCCGGCCAGTTCTACGCGCTCTCGCAGTCGCCCCAGCAGTTCAAGCAGATCCTGATGGTCGCCGGCGTGGAAAAATACTTCCAGATCGCCCGCTGCTTCCGGGACGAGGATCTGCGCTCGGATCGGCAGATGGAGTTCACCCAGGTGGACGTCGAAGCGTCGTTCGTGACCCGCGAGGACATCTACGCGCTTTTCGAGGGCATGTTGAAGAAGCTCTGGCAGGATGTGCTGGGTACGAGCATCCCGACGCCCTTTCCGCGGATGGCGTTTCACGATGCGATGAATCGCTATGGCGTGGACAAGCCCGATGTGCGGTTCGCGCTGGAGCTGGTGGATTTCACGGAGGCGTTCCGGAGTTCGGCATTCAAGGTGTTCCAGTCCACGGTGGCGGGCGGCGGCGTGATCAAAGCGCTGAACGCGAAAGGCCTCGCGGATGTTTCGCAGGGCGAGCTGAAAAATCTCGAGGAAATCGCCAAATCGCTCGGCGCAAAAGGCCTCGCCTTCATCAAGATCGAGGGCGGCGAATGGAAGTCGCCGATCGTGAAATTCTTTTCCGAGGCGGAGAAGGCGGAGCTAACCGCGAAGCTGAACATCGCGGACGGCGACATCATTTTCTTCGCGGCGGCGCCGTGGGAGAAGGCGTGCGCGATCCTGGGCCGGCTGCGGCTCGAATCCGCGCAACTGCTCGTGAAGCGGGGCAAGCTCACCATCCGGCACGACGACTGGCAGTTTCTCTGGGTGATCGATTTTCCGCTGATGACGCATGACGAAGCAGAGAACCGCTACGTCGCGACCCATCATCCCTTCACTGCGCCGGTACCCGAGGACGCGGCCTATCTCGACAGCGATCCGAAGAAAGTCCGGGGCCAGCACTATGACGTTGTCCTCAACGGCATGGAACTGGGCGGTGGTTCGATTCGGATTCACCAGCCAGCGCTGCAGAAAAAAGTGTTCGAGGAGGTGCTCAAGATTCCGGCCGACGTCGTCGAGAGCCGCTTCGGCTACATGCTGAAGGCTTTCACTTACGGGGCGCCGCCGCACGGCGGCATCGCATTCGGGCTTGATCGCATGTGCGCCTTGCTATGCGGCACGACGAGCATCCGCGATGTGATCGCGTTTCCCAAAACCCAGAAAGGGCAGGATTTGATGGCGCAGAGCCCGACGCCGGTGACGGAGCGGCAGCTGAAGGAGCTGCATATCCGGACGGTGATGCCGGAGTGATTGAGGTAGAGCGTGTTTTTACCCTGCCGTGGACTATCCAAATAGGTGACTGGCGGGTCACAGACCCGCCCGAACTCGGAACGATTGCTTGCGCCGCCCGCGCCGGAACTTACAACCAACTCCGCCCTTCAACTCCGTATTCACATGAAACTCATCGTCGCCATCATCAAGCCGTTCAAATTGGAGGAAGTGAAGGAGGCCCTCGCCGCCGCTGGCATCGAAGGCATGACGGTGACCGAGGTGAAAGGCTTCGGCCGCCAGAAGGGCCACACGGAGATTTATCGCGGCAGCGAGTACACGGTGGATTTCCTGCCGAAAGTGAAGCTCGAGGTCGCGGTCGCCGACGAGATCGCCGGCAAGGCGATTGAAGCGATCACCAAGGCCGCAAAGACCGGCAAGATTGGCGACGGAAAGATTTTTGTCATCCCGCTCGAGGAAGTCGTGCGGATCCGGACCGACGAGCGCGGAGAGTCCGCGGTCTGAGGTAGCGCAGGCGGCCTGCCTGCATTCGAGCAGCAGCAGGCGAGACGCCTGCGCTATTCTTGCAGCTGTGTCATAAGCCGCATTTGAACGGCTCATGGATTGTGTGTGTTCGATGAATGGGCTTCATCGCTGGCACCCTGTATGCAAAAACCCCCTGCTTTGCTGCGCAGCCTGATCTTTCTGGGCTGCATGATAATGGTTGGATTGGAAGCCTTCGCCCAGCCCGCCGGCTCGAAGCCGGCGGTCGGGGTGCCCGCTCCGACGCCGAGCGTGGAACAACGTCTGGCCAGCCTTGAGGCGTACCTCGCGAACGGCGATCCCGCAGCCGCATTGAAAGATGCTTCGGGCCAGACGCCGGCGGGACTTACCACCCCCGGCGTGGGCGTGGCCGGCCCGGGTCATAATACCTGGATGATGGTCAGCGCGGCCCTGGTCCTCTTCATGACCCTGCCGGGGCTCGGTCTGTTCTACGGCGGGTTGGTGCGAACCAAGAACGCGTTGTCGGTGATGGCTTGGTGCTTCGGGATCACGAGCCTCGTGACGGTAATCTGGTGGGCAGTTGGGTACAGCCTCGTATTCGGGAAGAGTTTCAACAGCCCGTTTATCGGCGGCTCGGAGTTTTTCTTTTTCCGCGGCGTCACGAGTGCGCCAAATCCCGACTACTCGTTCTGGGTTTCCCACAACGTGTTTGCGGTCTTTCAGCTGGCGTTTGCGATCATCACGCCGGCCGTTTTGATCGGTGCCGTGGTGGAGCGGACGAAATTTTCGTCGGTGCTCATGGTGGTCACGCTCTGGGTCCTCCTCGTTTATTGCCCGCTGGCCCACATGGTGTGGGGCTCCAACGGCTTCATGAACGGCCTGGTGAATCCCGCCGCCGGGATCAAGGCGATCGATTTTGCCGGGGGCATGGTGGTCGAGATGGCTTCGGGCTACTCCGCGTTGATCCTGTGCCTCTTCGTCGGACCGCGGCTCGGCCACGGCCGCACGCCGATGCCGCCGCATAGCCTCGTGCTGTGCGTGACCGGCACGGGCATGCTCTGGATCGGCTGGTATGGTTTTAACGCCGGCTCGGCGATCGCGGCCGACGGGATCGCGGCCAATGCTTTCGTCACCACCACCCTGGCGGCGGCGGTGGCGGCAGGGACATGGGCCGTGCTGGAATTTCTCGTGCGGGGAAAAGCGAGCGTCCTCGGCTTCTGCTCGGGCGCCGTCGCGGGCCTGGTCACCATCACGCCCGCCTGTGGTTTTATCGATCCGACGGCTGCGGTGATTGCCGGCGTGCTGGGCGGCGCGGTCCCGTTTTTCCTGTGCACCAAGGTCAAGGGCTGGCTCGGCTATGATGACGCGCTCGATGTTCTTGGCGTTCACGGCGCCGGCGGCACGGTGGGCCTGCTGGTCACGGGCGTGTTCGCCACCACTGCGGTTAACCCGAACCTCCGCACCAATCTCGGTGGAGTGGTGGGCAATTCCCTCTGGCTCGAGCAACTCAAGGGCATCGGCGTCACCTTGGTGTGGACCACGCTGGGCACCGCGCTCATCGCCCTCTTCGTGAAGCGGGTCTTCGGTCTCCGTCCGACAGTGGAAACGGAAACCCAGGGCCTCGACCTCGAAGAGCACGGGGAAGAGGGCTACATCTTCGACGCGAAATCCTGAGCGCACTTTCGCCGCTCCCTCGCATTAAGCGGCTCCCTCGGCGGTAAACCGTCACGCTTGCGGCCTGCGGTAGGGCTGGCGCTCGCCGCCACGCCGTCGCGCTGACAGCGATAGACTTCGCCTTCACGCCGGCAAGTGGGGCGGGTATACAATGGTAGTCGTTCGCGTGTTCCGCGACGGCATGCCGGCAAGCGGCAGCCCTACCACGCTCAACCCACGCTGACCCACACGCGCTGCGTCTTGGCACGGGCGGTGCTAACCGGCGTTGGACAGTTCCTTCCTGTCGCCACTGCCGTCCAGCAGTCGCGCGATGGGATGCATCAACCACAAACTACCATAGCGCATGATCCGCTCACGCCCCCGTCGCCTCAAGCTCTACGCGTCTCTCGGCCTTTTTGCCGGGCTGACGTTCAACACGCTGTTCGCCCAAACGCCTCCTGCGGCGACCCCGCCGCCACCGCCGGCTCCCACGCTCGAGCAGCGTATTGCCGGACTGGAGGCGTACGTCGGCAACGGCGATCCCGCCGTCTCGCTCAAGGTGGGGCCGAAGGACAAGGATGGCAACGCGACCATCCCCGCAGGCCTCACGACTCTGTCCGTCGCCGTCGCCGGCCCGGGCCACAATGGTTTCATGATGATCTGCGCGGCGCTCGTGCTTTTCATGACGCTGCCAGGCCTCGCGCTGTTTTACGGCGGCCTCGTCCGCACGAAGAACGTGCTCTCGGTCATGGCGCAGTGCCTCGGTATTGCCGGGCTCGTCACCATCCTGTGGTGGGCGTTTGGCTACAGCCTGGTGTTCGGGAAAAATTTCTCGGCTGACGGCGGGATGCTCGGCAAATTCCTCGGCGGCACCGAATATTTTTTCCTGAAGGGCGTCGATAGCGCGCCCAACACGGATTACGCCTTCTGGGTATCGCAGAATGTATTCGCGATGTATCAGCTGATGTTCGCCATCATCACCCCGGCGCTGATTGTGGGCGCCATCGCCGAGCGGATGAAGTTCTCGGCGCTGCTGGTGTTCGTCACGGTGTGGATGTTTGTGGTTTATTTCCCGCTCGCGCACATGGTCTGGGGCGTCACCGGTTACATGAACGGCGTCTGGAACGCTGGCGCCACCATCAAGGCAATCGACTTCGCGGGCGGCACGGTGGTGCACATGTCGTCGGGCTGGTCGGCCTTGATTCTCTGCGTAATTCTCGGGCCGCGATTGGGCTTCGGCAAAACGCCGATGCCGCCGCACAGCCTCGTGCTCTGCATGATTGGCACGGGCATGCTGTGGGTCGGCTGGTACGGCTTCAATGCCGGTTCCGCGGTCGCCGCGGATGGGGTCGCGGCCAACGCGTTCACCACCACGACGCTCGCCACCGCGGTGGCCTCGTTCACCTGGGCGGCGCTCGAATTCATCATCCGCAAGAAACCGAGCGTGCTCGGCTTCTGTTCCGGTGCGGTCGGCGGCCTGGTGGTCGTCACCCCGGCGTGCGGCTTCATCACCCCGACCATGGCCATCCCGCTCGGTATTCTGGCGGGCGCAATTCCGTTCTTCGCCTGCACGAAGCTCAAGGCGCTCCTGAAGTATGACGATGCCCTCGACACCTTCGGCGTCCACGCGGTGGGCGGCACCCTCGGGGCGTTGCTCACCGGCTTTTTTGCCACGGCATCGGTCAACGCCAATCTCAACACGAACCTGAAGGATATCGTGGGCAAGTCGCTCTGGCTCGAGCAGGTGAAAGCAGTCGCGCTGACCCTCGTTCTGGCGGTCGTCGGCACGATTGTGATCGCCATGATCGTGAAGGCAGCCCTCGGCTTGCGCCCGACGGCGGATTCGGAACAGGAGGGCCTCGACCTCGTCGACCACGGCGAAGAGGGCTACATCTTCGAGGGAAAATCCTGATCGGCGAAACCCATTAAATTTCAAATTCCATGAAACTCATTATCGCCATCATCAAGCCGTTCAAACTCGAGGAAGTGAAGGAAGCCCTGGCGGCCTCGGGCGTCGAGGGCATGACGGTCACCGAGGTCAAGGGCTTCGGCCGGCAGAAAGGTCACACCGAGGTTTACCGCGGGAGCGAATACACCGTGGACTTTCTGCCCAAAGTGAAAATCGAGCTCGCGGTCGCCGACGATGCCGCGGGCAGGGCCGTCGAAGCCATCGTCAAGGCCGGCAAGACCGGCAAGATTGGTGACGGAAAAGTCTTCGTGCTCCCGCTCGACGAGGTCGTTCGCATTCGCACCGACGAACGGGGCGAGTCGGCGCTCTGACGAAGCGAAGTTTGTCGCTTCAACCGAGCCGGCGCCCCTCACGGGCGCCGGCTTTTTTGTGGCACGGGCGTCTCGCCCGTGTTCGTAAGACCCATGGGCGGGACGCCCATGCCACCCAAAATCCCGGAGGGCGGGACGCCTGCCGCTACGGCAACACGTTGGCCCGTAGTGGTCCCTGAGCTTGTTGGGCATATCGTGCATAATTTTCCGCATCGGCATCGATTTTGCTCATGCAGGGTTCCGACCCTCATGAAAACACTTCGACTTAACCCCCTCCGCCTGCTCCTCGCGGCTTGTCTGGCACTCTCCGCCAGCGTGGCCGTCTTTGCCCAAGCCGCGACTCCGGCTGCCGCCACGCCGCCGCCCCCGCCGGCTCCGTCGCTTGAACAGCGCATCGCCGGACTCGAGGCCTATGTGGGCAACGGCGACCCGGGTGTTTCGCTCAAGATCGGGCCAAAGGACAAAGACGGCAATGCGACCGTGCCCGCCGGCCTGACCACGTCGTCCGTCGGGGTCGCCGGCCCCGGCCACAATGGCTTCATGATGATTTGCGCGGCGCTCGTGCTTTTCATGACGCTCCCGGGCCTCGCGCTGTTTTACGGCGGCTTGGTGCGGACCAAGAATGTTCTCTCCGTCATGGCGCAATGCCTGGGGCTCGCGGGGCTCGTGACCATCCTGTGGTGGGCTTTCGGGTACAGTCTGGTGTTTGGCAAGAGCTTTGCCGCGGATGGTGGCATGCTGGGAAAATTCCTGGGCGGCACCGAATTCTTTTTCCTGAAGGGCGTCGATAGTGCGCCGAACACGGACTACGCGTTCTGGGTTTCCCAGAATGTGTTCGCGATGTACCAGCTGATGTTCGCGATCATCACCCCCGCGCTGATCGTCGGCGCGATTGCGGAGCGGATGAAGTTCAGCGCGCTGCTGCTCTTCATGACCGGGTGGATGTTTGTCGTTTATTTTCCGCTCGCGCACATGGTGTGGGGCGTCTCCGGCTTCATGAACGGGGTCTGGAACGCGGGGGCCACGATCAAGGCGATCGATTTCGCGGGCGGCACGGTGGTCCACATGTCATCGGGCTGGTCCGCGCTGATCCTGTGCATCATCCTCGGGCCGCGGCTTGGCTTCGGCAAGACGCCGATGCCGCCGCACAGCATGGTCATGTGCATGATCGGCACGGGCATGCTCTGGGTGGGCTGGTACGGCTTCAACGCCGGCTCGGCCGTCGCCGCGGATGGTGTTTCCGCCAACGCGTTCACCACTACGACACTCGCGACCGCCGTCGCCTGCTTCACGTGGGCGGCCCTGGAATACATCACGCGCCGCAAGGCCAGCGTACTCGGATTTTGCTCCGGCGCGGTGGCGGGTCTCGTCGTTGTGACTCCGGCCTGCGGCTTCATCACGCCTGGCGCTGCGGTCC
>JBKJRG010000922.1:0-12588 GCA_046594805.1 Opitutaceae bacterium
CGCAGATCTGCGGCTGGAAGCCGCAGCCACTTCAGGGCAGGCAGCTAAACCTGTCGCTACACGGAGGTCGCGTTCGCGCCGCGGCCGTGGTTGGGTGTGCGCTTCCATGAAAATCAAATCGGCCGTCTTTGAAGTCAGCGCGCCCACCCTGGAGTCGTGCCCGCGCTGGGCGCTGCCCGAATTTGCCTTCATCGGCCGCTCGAACGTGGGCAAGTCCTCGATGATCAACCTGCTCACCGAGCGGCGCGAGCTGGCGAAGGTTTCCGACCTGCCGGGCAAGACTAAGCTGATTAATTTTTTCGTGATCAACGATCGCTGGGGGCTGGTCGACTTGCCGGGCTACGGCTACGCGCACGTGGGAAAAAAGCAGCGGCTGGAATTCAACGATGCGATCGCCGGTTTTCTCGAGGGACGAAAAAACCTGCGCTGCGTCTTTGTCCTGATCGATTCACGGCTGGAGCCGCAGGCCATTGACCTGGAATTTGTGCAGTGGCTCGAGGGCTGCCGGACGCCCTTCGCCCTGATCTTCACGAAGAGCGACAAGCAATCCACGACGCAGGCGCAGGCGAACATCGGGTTGTTCAAGAAGCGAATGGCCGAATGGCGCGAGGAGGTGCCGGTTATTTTTCTCAGCTCCGCCAAGACCGGCCATGGTCGTTCCGATATCCTGGGATTCATCGAGCAAACCCTCGTGAGCGCAAATCGCGCGCACGAGTAGGGCTCCGGTGGGTGGGGCTGGCTCTCCGAGCCGGCCTGGGTGGAGGGCTGAATCGCGGGTGCAGCGTGAATTCGCACGCGGGGATCCAGGCCGGTTGCGGAGAACCGGCCCCACCCTCAGACCCCTCTCCCGAAAACAATCAGTCGCCGTCTGCGCCCCGCTATGCATGATGGACAACTTCCCGATGACGAATTCGACCGACGACATCCCGGCCTGCGCCGGCTGTGGCAAATGCTGCCACCTGCTGGTCGAGCTCATGCTGGGCGTCGACGACGATGTCCCCGAAGAATTGGTGGTCGAGCATTCCGGCGTGCGCTGCATGGACCAGCAAGGCGATGGCGCCTGCATGGCTCTCGATCCGGCAACCCTGCTCTGCACGATCTATGAGCGCCGCCCGCAGGTGTGCCGCGATTTCGCGCGCGGCTCCAGCCTCTGCCGGAAGATCCTGATCGGCCGCCACGCCCTGCGCGAACCGGCGGTCGACTCCCCGGCTGCCGGGCCCGGACTGTTGTCATCCATTGGATGACAATTGACCCCGTTCCCCCGTGAAACGCCGTGGCAGTTGTCATCTAATGGATGACAATGGGTCGAGGGGCCGGCGCCGCAGGTGCCGCGTGGGAAAGGCAGGCCCAATTCGCCCGGGCAATCAAAGCCGCCATGCGTAGTGTCGTGCGCCAGGTGTCGCGGCGTTGTGCGCGCTGCCATTTGCCGCCGCGGTGGTGCGTCTGCTCCGCGCATCGCGACCTGCATTGTCCACTGGCGATCAATGTGCTCATTCACCACCGCGAACGCCACCGGCCGAGCAGCACGGGCAACCTCATCCAACGCCTTTTCCCGGAGGCACGGCAGCACCTGTGGCGCCGCGAGCGCCGGCTGACGGCCGACGAGGTGCGGGTGCCCGGACGCGAATTGTGGATCCTGCATCCGCACGGCGAACCGGCTCCGACCGGGCTCGCGCCGGAGCACGTGCAAGTCGTGCTGCTCGATGGCTCGTGGAGCGAGGCGTCGGCGATGGCCCAGGAAATAACCGGCTGGGGCCGGCGGGTGAGTTTGCCGATGGCAGGAGAAAGCCGGTATTGGCTTCGGGCGCAGCAGGACGGCGGTCGATTTTCCACCGTCGAGGCACTGGCGTTTGTCCTCGATGCCTTCGGGCTGACCGCGGTGCGCACGGAATTGCAACGCCAGTTCGAACTCCACGTCTACGCGAGCCTGCGCGCGCGCGGCCGCAAAGCCGCCGCCCTGGACTTCCTCGCGGGTTCGCCGATCGCGGCGGCGTTGCCGGAATTGCTCGCGCAACTCGAGGTGCGCCGGCCGCGGTGACGGCGGGTTGGGCGGAGGCCGCCGCCGAGATCTCGCGGCCGGCTCGAAGTAATTAACTGGGCCTTGGGTTGTGTCCCGCGCGACGGCATGCCGGCAAGCGGCAGCCCCACTGAAATCTTCGGCTGGAAGCCGCAGCCACTTACTTCCCGGCGGCGCCGCCATCCGGCGGGCGGCGGTCGACGCCGCCTTCAAGCACGTTTTCCTTCGCGTTCCAGACGATCACCTCGGCGGCACCCTGGTTCGCGCCCTCCACCACGGTGTGTCCTTTGGCCTGCAGCGCCTTGATCGTGTCGGCGGAAAATCCAAAGCGCTCGACACTGATGCGATCGGGCAGCCACTGATGGTGCATCCGGCCGGCATCGACCGCCTCCTGCGCATTCATCCCATAGTCGACCACATTAAGAATGGTCGAGAGCACCGTGTTGATGATGGTGCGGCCACCGGGCGAGCCCGTGACCATGAAGAGCTGTCCATCCTTCGTGAGAATCGTGGGCGACATGCTCGAAAGCATCCGTTTGCCGGGCTGGGCGAGATTTGGCGGCGTGCCGATCAGGCCGTGCTCGTCGGTGAGACCGGGCCCCGCGTTGAAGTCGCCCATTTCGTTGTTCAGCAGAAATCCGCCGCCGGGGACCACGATGCGCGAGCCGTAGCCGTATTCGAGCGTGTAGGTGAGCGCGACGGCGTTGCGTTGCGCATCGACGACCGAGAGATGCGTCGTCTCCTGCGACTCCGCCGGCCAGGTGAACGACGTGGGCGACGACTTGGAGGCGCGGCGCGGATCGATCGTCTTGCGCACGGTCGTCGCATACTCCTTGGAAATCAGCCGGGCGACGGGGATGTCGGGCACGAAATCCGGATCGGCGATATATTGGGCGCGGTCGGCGAACGCTCGCCGCATGGCCTCGGCCGCGTAATGGAGATTTTGCGCCGAGCCATAACCGCCCGCCTTCAGGTCCCAGCCTTCGAGCACGTTCAGCATCTGGATCACTGCGATGCCACCCGAACTGGGCGGCGGCATGCCGATCACTTCGTAGCCGCGGTACAGGCCTTTGACCACATTGCGCTTCCGGGCCTCGTAGGCCTTCAGGTCGGCGCGGGTGATCAGACCATGGTTCGCCTGCATTTCCTTTTCAATCAGGCCGGCGGTCACCCCCTCGTAGAAGCCGGCCCGGCCATGCTCGGCAATGCGCCCGAGGGTGCGCGCGAGGTCCGGCTGTTTCAGGATGTCGCCTGGCTGGTACGGCTGGCCGTTCTTCGAGAATTGCGCGAGCGACGCGGGATATTTTGTGAATTCCGGCAGCATGGCCTGCAGCGACCGCGCCAGGCCGGGCGTCACTTCAAAGCCGTCGCGCGCCAGCGCCACCGCGGGCAGCACGAGATCCTTCCACGGCCTGGAGCCGTGTTCCTGCCAGGCCAAATGCAGCCCGGCCACGGAGCCGGGAACACCCACCGCGCGATGGCTGTTGTGATGCCGATCGAAGTCATACTTGCCCTCCTTCAGCCACATTTCGGGCGAAGACCCGGCAGGCGCTGTCTCGCGAAAATCGTAGGCGACTGGTTCGCCGGTGGCGGGCCGGTAAACGATGAAGCCGCCGCCGCCGATGTTGCCCGCGGTGGGGTGCGTGACCGCGAGCGCGAATGCCGTGGCCACGGCGGCATCGACCGCATTGCCGCCGTTCTTGATCACATCGAAGCCCACCTGCGAAGCGATGTCGCTCTGCGAGACGACCAGGCCGAGTTTGGCGCGGGCCGGCGTCGAGCCGGCGTGCAGGGTGGGCGCGAGGACGAGCAGCGCCGCCGCGAAGAGCGCAAGGGATCGAGTGAGGGTGCTCATAGGAGTGGGAGGAGTGGGCCGAGGTGGAACGCCTTGACCTCAACGCGTTGGTTCGCGGCCGTCGAACAAATGCGAAGCCAGCCTCCTCACGTCGGCTGCTACGCGGTCCCGTTTCACCCTCAGAACCGCCCGCTCACGCTGAACGTCACGGTGGGGCCCGGGACGTAGATTTGGGCGAGTTGATCCGGGACCCCGCGGTACCACGACTGAACGGAATCGAATACATTCTGGGAGTCGACGTTGAAGGTCAGCCAAGGGCGAAATTGATAGGACGCGCCGACGTTCGTCGTCACGCGCTTCCGCGTGTACAGATTCTGCCCCGACCCGGCCGCGGTGAATTCCCGCAGCCAGTCGCTCACGTAATTCGTCACGGTCCGGAAGCCGAAGCGGCGGTATTGCCAGCTTAGGATGACATTGCCGGTCCGGGGGATGAATCCGGCGACCTGGCCCGTGCTGCGGTTGACCGTGGAACCGAAATCTCCATGGGCATCGATTACGGTGTAATTAACCGTCGCCCCGAGTCCCTTGAGCAGGCCCGGCAGAAACGTGAACTGCTGATGGTAGCTGAACTCCCAGCCTTGCACCACGGCGGTACCGAGGTTCGCGCGCGTGAGCAGGCTGAAGCCCGCGTATTCTCCGCCGTAGCCGTTGTCTGCGCCGGTTCCGACGGTGCCTTGATTCACACCGGTGACGAAGTAGTCTTCGATCGATTTGTGAAACCAGGTGACGGACAGACTGCCGGCGGGTTCGAAGTAGTATTCCAGCGCGGCATCCCAGTTCTCCGCGGTCTGGGGGCGGAGGCTCGGATTGCTGATGGTGAGAGTGCGCTGCGTCTCGTTCGCGGTTTCATTGGGCAGCAGATTGTTCAGCGGCGGCCGGCCAAAGCTGGTCGACCAACTCAGGCGGCCCCGAAAATTCCGGGTGAAATCCTGAGTGAGGTGCGCGCTCGGAAACGATTTGGTGTAACTGCCCGAATCTCTCCGCTGCGTGCCGGCGTAGTCGCGCGCAGCCGCGCCGGCGGGATTGTTCAGTCGATCGGCCGCGCTGCTCAGCGCGCGCGCCGCCACCCAGCCCCAGCTCTCATCCTCGGTTTTTTCCTTGCGCACGCCCCCGAGAAAGCCGGTCTGGCGAAACTTGCCCTGCGCCATCAGGTACCCGGCGCTGACGGTCTCCGTGACGGAACGACTGCCGGTGTATTTCGACATCTCATGGAAGTAACGATCCTCGCTCCACAGCGCCGAATTGATCGGCGTCCGGCCCACCGCGATGGCATTTTCCTTCCACTGGGGAATGCGCAGGCCGGTCTTGTGGTCGCCGAACGTCCGAATGGTCGGGTCGGTGGGCAGCTGCGCTGAATTCGTGCCGGTGAAATTGTAGCGCTTGTTCTTGCTCTCGGTGCCCACGAGCTCTTCGCGCAGCCGGGCACCCGTCTTGAGAAACAGCGTCATTTCGGTCGGCACCTTGTACCGGACATTCGCGCTGAGCTGGAGAATCTCGTGGTTCGTCCGGCCGTCGGCGAAGTTGAAGCTGTTCGGCCGGTAGCTCGCCGGGTTGGTGATGTCGGGCCCGGCGGTCTGCAGGAAGCGCGGGTACAAATCCGACTGGGTTCGATCGAGGATCCAACCCACGCCGGTCACGCGGTTCACGAGCACCCCGCCGTCCCCGCCGCCGCTGCGGATGCGATCGATGCTGCGGACGGCGTTGTAGTCGATGGAAAGGCGGTTGAACTCGTGTTCGGCGCCGAGATCGACGTGGCGCTGGCGATGATAGAATTGCGACATCACGGACGAGATGTCGATCGTCGAGGCGGCGATCGGGCGGACCTCGGTGATCCGGGCGGTGAAATCGGGCACGACCCCGGAAGTGGCGCTCGGCACCGTGTTGGCGTTGCCGGTGAACGCGCGGAAATTGTACCGGAGCCGGAAGCGCTCCATCGCGTCGTTGTAGATTCCGTTCAGGGTGAGCTTCGTGCGCGGCGACAGGCGGAAATCGAACTTCGCGTTAACGCTGGATTGTTTCCGGTTGTTGTAGTTGTCCTCGGTGCGGTAGTCCCAGAGGTAAGCCGGCTGGTTCGGGGTGTTCTGGAAATTGCGGGTGGTGGCGAAATAGCCGACGGCTTGTTCGCTGTAGAACAGGTTGAGCGCGACGCCAAGGTTCCGCTCGCCGCCGAAAAGGTCGAAGAGCTGCTGGTGGGCGACATTGAGAGTGGGGTGCATCCGATGATCCTCGCGCAGCGGAATCTGCTGCGTCCCGGGCGGCGCCCACCGCGCGGAGAAATTGTACGTCGTGCGGCGCCTTTCCTTCATGCTGAGCGGCGAGCGGCTCTTCAGGTTGATCGTTCCCCCGAGCGAATCCATGCCCTTGTCCGGGGTATGGCCCTTCACCAACTCCAACTGATCGAACATGGAGCCGGTGATGGTGTGGATGCGGGTCTGGCGCGCGCCACCGCCCTGGCTGCCCATGAGCGCCCCGTCGATCGTGATGGTGTTCATGCCGGGGCCCATGCCGCGAATCGTAAAGCCGTTGAGATTGCCCTCGTCGTTCACATTGCCGGCCACGCCGGGCAGCAGGACCGCGAGCTCGCTCGCGTTCATGTTCGGCAGGTTGCCATAGGCGTCGATTGCCACGATGTTTTTAACATTGGGCGCATTGCGCTGCGCTGTAATGGCCGCGGCATTACCCTCGCGCTCGCCTGTGACGGTGAACTGGTCGAGCTTGTAGATTCCCGCCGTCAGATCGAAATCGCGCCTGGCGCGCTGGCCCGCCGTGACGGTGACCTGCGCCTTCACCGGATCGAGGCCGGTATAGGCCGCGGTGATTTCGTAGGTGCCGGCGGGCACGCCCACCAGCGTGAACCGGCCGGTGTTGTCGGTGAGCGCGCTCAACCCGAGTTGGGGGAGCTCGACGGTGGCGCCTTCGAGCAGGTTGCGCGTGCCCGCGTTGCTGACGCTCCCGGAGATCCCGCCGCTGCCTGCGTCTGCTGCCGGGATGGAGAGCGGAACGCAAAGGATGAGGAAGGTAAGCAGAGCAGCGGGTAGCGAGGGATTCTTCAACGCAGCGCGGAAAAACGCAGGGACGGCGGTCGTAATCATGGGGGAGTAGGTGGTAGCAGCGGCATGCATCAACCGGGAGCGCCAGCGTTCGCGAATGCGCATGTCAGTACGGTAGTGCAGGGTGCCGAATGGGCAAAAGCCCGGAGAAGTCGGCTCTTTTTCGGACCGCCCGCAGCGCGGTGTCAACCTCGCAGCAGTGAATGAGCGGCCCCCGCTTCGCACCCGCTGAATGCAGTGGCTCGAGGTGGCGCGCGTTGACCTCAACGCGCTTTCGCGCGAGTGGTGCCTCTCCGCGCCACGCGTCGTACCTGCGACAGAATACAAGCCGCATGGATCAAGTCGCTCCACCTCGGAATAGGCAGAAGCGTCGTCAGGCAGCTTCAGGGGTGGCTAGTCGGGTGCCGACTAAATCTTTCCGCCTGAAACCTCCGGCTTTCCTTCCCGCGTGAAAGACGATATTTCATCACGACGTGTCCCGCGTCCTGCTGAGAATCCTTGTGGTCGTTTGCCTGTCCGGCCGCCTTTGCGCGCAGGAGGTCGGAACGCCTGAATCCGCGCCCCCGCCGGACCCCGATCGCCCGGTGACATCGATCCTGGAGGCGCAGGTGGAGCTGCATCGGCGTGGTTTTTCCTGCGGCTCGATCGACGGGGTGGCTGGCCCGCAGACGGCCGGGGCACTGCGCGCGTTCCAGCGGGGCGCTGGAATTGCGGAGACCGGAGCACTCGACCGCGCGACGCGGGATATCCTGAGGTTGAGCGCGCCGGCCGTGGCGGAGCACGCTTTCACCGCGGAGGAATTGGGGGGAATCCGCCCGTTGCCCACGACCTGGCTCGGCAAATCCGAGGAATCGCGGCTCGACTATGCGTCCGCCCTCGAGCTGGTGGCGGAGCGTTATCGCGCCAGCCCGAATTTTTTGAAAAAGCTCAATCCCGACGTGGAATGGACGGCCTTGCTGCCCGGCGCGACGATCACAGTCCCCGCGGTCGAGCAGGCGCTGATTCTCCGGCCGGCCGCGGCCCTCACCATCCGGCTCGCCGCGCGGGAGCTCGAGGCGTTCGATCACGAGGGGCGCGTCATCGCGCATTTTCCGGTGAGCATTGCGAAGATGGTCGAGAAGCGCCCGCTGGGCGAGCTGCGCGTGACGGTGGTGATTTACGAGCCGAACTACACCTTCGATCCCGCCGTCTTCACCGAGTCGGCCGAGGCGAAGCAGCTCGGGCGCAAATTGATTGTGCCGCCCGGGCCGAACAATCCCGTGGGCCTCGCCTGGATCGGACTCGACCGCCCCGGCTATGGCATCCACGGCACCCCCGATCCGGAAAAGGTCGGCCGCACGGAATCGCACGGGTGCTTCCGGCTCGCCAACTGGGACGCGATCACGCTGCGCGATTTGGTTCGGGCCGGAACGCCGGTCATCGTCGAGCCGTAAATTGTATCCAGGCGATCGGAGGAGCGGCGGTTTCCCAACCGCCGTCGCGCGGTTGATCTCGAAGGGCGCTTGGGAAAGCGCTCCTCCCTCGATGCAATACTTTTGGACGGCCCGATTCCGCGCCACCTTTCAGCGTGGACTTGTAAGACACGGAATGCCTGAGTGTCTCGTCAGCTCCTAACCTTTGGCCAAAACCAAGCGGCGGTAAAACCAGACCGCTCGCGAACCCGTCACCTGATGAACTACACCCGCGTTAGTCGTTGCTCTGCTTCGCCCATCAGGCTGTTGCGCGCCGCAACGAGCCTCGTCCTCCTCACCCTCGCCAGCGCGGCCTCCCGTGCCGCCGACACCTCCGGGAGTATCGCCGGTTCCGTCAGCAGCACGGAAACACGCAACGCGCTCCAGGGCGCCGTGGTCAGCCTGCCGTCGCTCAATCGCAATGAGCTGACTGACAGCGCGGGCAGTTTCCTGCTGCAAAATCTTCCGGCCGGGCCCGTTGAGGTGATCATTTCCTACACCGGCTTCGACAGCGAGCGGCGCACCGTGACGGTTGGACCCAACGGCGCCACGCGGCTCGATGCCCAGATGCGGCCGACGCAAGCCGTGCTCCTGATGGACAAGTTCACTGTGGCGACGGAGCGCGAGGGTCAGGCCCTCTCGATCACGGAGCAGCGCAATGCGGCCAACATCAAAAACGTCACCGCTTTCGATGAATGGGGCATCCTGCCGACTCAAAACGTGGGCGAGTTGGTGTCCCGGCTGCCGGGCATCACCTTTACGACGGACGAGGATCAGTTGATTAACAACGTCAGCATCCGCGGACAGCCGGCCAACTTCACGCGCCTGAATATTGACGGCATGTCGTCCACGGGCGTCGGTGGCGACGGCCGCTCGGCGACCCTGCACTCGTTCTCCGGTTCTCAATACGAGCAGGTTGAAATCATCGCGGGCCAGACGCCTGACAAACGCGCCGACTCGCTCGGCGGCCAGCTCAATCTCAAGACCCGCTCCCCCCTTGCGATGTCGGAACGACGCCGCATCACTTATACTGCCAGCGGTCGCTATTTCCCGTCCTGGTCTGACCGCAACTTCGCGGTGTCCGAACGCCCGTTGCGCCCCGATCTCAGCATGAGCTTCACCGGCGTCTATGACGTCCTGGGCGGCAGCCGCAATTTGGGCATCGTGGTGGGTGGTTCCTACCAGGAAATCCTCAATCCGCACGATTGGAGCATCCTGCTCTACGAGAACACCACGAATCCGCTGGCCCAGTTCCGGGATTACACCCGGCAGAGCGGGCTCAATGACCGTTTCATCTCCGCGGTGAGCGCGCGCGTGGATTACCGCGTCTCCCAGTCAACGCGAGTGTCGCTGCGGTTCCTCTACAACGCCGGTTCCGAGCCGTTCTTCACTTATACGGCGGTGAATCCGTGGGCCTCCACCAATCTCACGGTCAACGATCCCGTGACCAATCCCAACGGGGTCATCCGCCCAGGCTACACGGCCAATCGCATCGAATTTCTTCCGCTCCCCAATACTACGTTGCAGCCGGGGGGTGTCGCGGTGGGCGCGGCGCAGATGCGTCTGAATCCGCAGAAGTACTCCTTCACCAGCAAGAATCCCACCGGCACGCTGGCCTTTGAGCACAGCTGGGGCCGGTTGAAGGTCGATCACGCCTATCGCTGGAGCAACACGCACTGGGATTCGGGTGCGGGCCGCCAGCGTCAGAACGGAACCGTGAGCCTGCGGACCAAGGATCCCATCGGTTTCGTCCTCGATAACTCTGACCTGCGCGGTCGCGTATTTACCTGGACCGGGGGGGTCAATCCCTACGAAGCCGCCAGCTATACCCCCTTCGTCACCACGGCGGCCAATGCGACGACCCAGCCGGTGCCGATCACCTCCACCGTCTTCAACAAGCGCGACACCATCACGGACACCAACGAAGTCAGCGCCAACCTCAACGCGTCTTATCTCCTTCCGACCGAGAGGCCGATCACGATCAAGACCGGTGTCGATACGGTGAACCGGCGCGTGAATAACGGCCCGGTTTATCCCCGCCGCTGGTTCGGCGTGGTCGGGTCGGTGCTGCCCACGACCGGGCTGATGCCGCTGACGGAATTCGAGCGCCAGCACGGCGGCCCCCGGCTCCCCGTCCTCGAGCCGGCGGCGATCAGCACCACCTTGAATAATGCTGCTCTCTGGTATGAAGACGTGAACTTCACGGCCACGCAGCAATACACGAACCGGCGCATCCTCGAGGAAGGAGTCGATGCCGCTTACATCCAGGCTTCGACGAAAATCGGCCGGTTGACCGCGCTGGCGGGGATACGGGGCGAATGGGTCACCACGGACACCTTCACCTATTTCCGCGCCCGCTCCACGCCGATTGCGACCGAGCCGGATCATTTCAAGCGTGCGGCTTTGGATTACGCCCGGCTCTCACGTGATGGCGAGTACCATAAATATTTCCCCAGCCTGCATCTCGGCTACGATATCACCAGCAACCTGAAGGCGCGCGGCAGCTGGTCCACCAGCTACGGCCGGCCCGGTCTCGCCAACCTGGTCGCCTCCCCCTCAGCGAATGATCCGAACCGAACCGTCACACTGGGCAATCCGGCACTACGGCCGCAAATGGCCAAGAATATCGATCTCAAGCTCGAATATTACTTCAGCAGCACCGGCATGGTTTCGATCACCGGTTACCGGAAAAAGATTACCGAGTATATCGGGCCCGCCAGCCGCGCGGGTGAGTTGGTGGCGGACGGCCCGGACAACGGCTTCGATGGGCTTTACAGCGGCTACGAGATCATTCAGTCGGCCAACCAAGGCCAGGCGACGCTCAAGGGCTTCGAGGGCGATTTCCGGCAGCGACTGACGTTTCTGCCTGGCGTGCTTAAGGGCCTGACGGCTCGCGCCAATTTCACCTATCTCGAGACCACGGGTAGATTCGACAGCACCACCGTGCTGCAAAAAGGCCAGCGGGCGGGTTTCGTGCCCCGCGCCTACAACGTGGGGTTCTTGTACACGTACAAGAAGTTCGGCGCCTCTTACGATATGAATTATACTGGCCGGTATCCGCTGCAGTACAGCCTCACGTCTCCCGGCAACGGCCAGGTCTACCGTCAGGCGTGGAGGGTCATGAATTTTGGCGTCACCTACAAGGTCCGTCCGGACGCCACCCTGTTCTTGAATCTGAACAACATCGAGCAGGAGGGGCCCCGGCAATATACCTACACCGAGAGCCGGCCCCGCGCGCTTTATATCGTCCCGCGTTCGCTCAAATTCGGCATCACCAGGCAATTCTGACCAGAATCGACGCGCTCCAACGGGCTCGGTGTAGCGGTAGGCGCCCCTACACAGGCACAAAAAGACGGGTCGAAGACCGCACTGCTCTCTCGCGCGCGGCAGGTGCGTCTTGCCTCCCCGGAACTCAGCTGCTGTTCTGGTGGGCGTAAAACGGCGACTCCCTTTTCCCATGAAAACATCACTCGGGCTCTGTTTATTCCTGGGCGTGGTGGCGCCGATGTTCGCCGCCGTTGGGGTGGGCGATTCCTACGATCAAGTCATCGCCGATAAAGGTGCGCCGTCGGGCAAGCTTTCCGCCGAAGTGCAGGCGCAGAATGCCAACCTCGCGCGTCGCTTTCGCATCGGGGGTTATCCCACCGTCGTCGTGCTGAACAGCGTCGGCAAGCCCATCGGAGGGACCAGCTATATGGAAGGTGGTCCGGTCCCGTTTATCGGAAAGATCGATCAGTTTTGAGCGACGAGCCTGCAGCCCGCGCGCGCCCGATGCTGTCCCTTTTCCGCCTTGCGGCGGGAGCATGAGCGATCGTGCGCCAGGAGATTCGCCGCGAAACCGGAGCGGGGTAGGGCCGGGCGCGATCGGGATGCTGTGCCTGTTCCTGCTCCTTCCCGGTTACGCGCTGAGCCGGCTGGCGACCCCACTGGATTGGCGCGTCCTTGCGGCCGCGTTTGTCGCGTTGTCCCTCTTCACCTACTGCGCGTATCGCAGCGACAAGCGCCGCGCCGAAACCGGCGGGTGGCGGATTTCGGAGGCAACGCTGCAGGTGTGCGCTCTCATCGGCGGATGGCCGGGTGCTTTCCTGGCGCAGCGCCGCTTTGGTCACAAAACGGCGAAGGCTTCTTTCCAGGTGGTCTTCTGGCTTATCGTGTTGATTCATCAGCTCGTCGCCCTCGACTCTCTCCGCGGCTGGCGAGCCCTCCGCGAAGTGT
>JBKJRG010000139.1:0-8234 GCA_046594805.1 Opitutaceae bacterium
TCTTCCGCTCGGCGACGAACCGCGACGCCTTCGAGAATCTCTTCGCCATCCTCTCTCGCTCCGCCCGCCTGCAAGGCCCGGCGTCCGCGCCGACGGCGCTCGCCGCCGCCTCCCAAAGCGCGCCGGCCCCCGACGCCGCGCCAGCCGAGCCCGCGCCCGAGATCAAGCTCCCGTCGATCACGATCAAGCGCGACACGCCGAAGGTCGGCCGCAACGATCCGTGTCCGTGCGGCTCCGGCAAGAAATACAAAGCCTGCCACGGGGCATCATGAGCTGCGCTCACGAAGTTGAGAGTTGAGTGCTGAGAGCTGAGAGTCCCAAACCAGATGCGCCTCGGCTCGGTCTTTTCTCTCAACCCTCAACTCTCAGCTCTCAACCAGTCATGATTCATTTCATCGGTTTCGACGCGGACGACACGCTTTGGCACAACGAGAATATTTTTGATCTCGCCCAGCAGCGCTACCGCACGCTGCTCGCGCGCTACCATGACGCCGCCGAGGTGAACCGCGCGCTCTTCGCGACCGAGATGCGCAACCTGCCGCACTACGGCTATGGCGTGAAGGGCTTCATGCTCTCCGCGGTCGAGACGGCGATCGAGCTGACCAATGGCGCCATCAGTGCGAAGGAAATCCGCGAGATCATCGCACTCGGGCAAGACATGCTCGCGCATCCGGTCGAGGTGCTGCCCGGCGTCGGCGAGGTCGTGGCCGCGCTCGCCCGCGACTACCGGCTCATCGTCATCACCAAGGGCGATTTGCGCGACCAAGAGCGGAAGATTTCCCTCTCGGGGCTCGCCGCGCATTTCCACGCGGTCGAAATCCTCAGCGAGAAAGACAGCGCGGCCTACGCGCGCGTGCTGGCGCGCCACGGCATCGCGCCGGCGGAGTTCGCCATGGTCGGCAACTCGGTGAAGTCAGACATCCTCCCGGTGCTCGAACTCGGCGGCGCCGGCGTGCACATCCCGTATCACATCACGTGGCAGCACGAGCACGCGCCGGAAACCCACCTCGAACATCCACGCTTCCGCCAAGTGGAGCACATCACGCAACTCGCTGAGGTCCTCGCCCGATTCTGATCATGTCCTCTGTGACCAACCTGCCGGCATCAGATCCCTATAGCGACCAACCGGCGCTGTGGGCGCGTTATCCCTTTCTCGGCTGGCCGCTCGCGATTTTCTTTTTCACGACGCTGCTGACGTGGCTGTCGTTTCCGCCGGGCAATATCGGCGAGGCGGCGTTCGTGTTTGCGCTGCCGGCGCTGCTTTGGGCCAGCAAGCGGCCGGCGTTCCGTCTCTACGCGGGCACCGTGCTCGGCGCGCAGGCGCTGGCGTGGACGCTGATTCTCGGCTGGCTGCACAACGTCACGTGGGCCGGGCTGTTTTTGCTCGGCCCCTTCATCGGCTTGTTGATCGGCATCTGGTATCTGGCGGCGTGGTGGACAATTCGCCGGACGCAGGGTCATCCGGCGGTGATTCGCATCATCGGCATGCTTGGGCTGGCGGCGTTGTGGGTCGTGCTCGAGTGGGTGCGGAGTTGGATTTTCGGCGGCTTTCCTTGGCTGCCGCTCGCCGCGAGCCAATGGCAGCGGCCGCTCGTGCTGCAGATCGCGTCGTTCGCCGGCGCGGGCGCGGTGTCGTTTGTGCTTGTGATGTTCAACCTCGGTGCGGCGGCGTATGCGCACCGGATTTTCTTCGAGGGCGCCACCGGCCTGCGCAAGCGCAGCCCCGAGTTCATGGTCGCCCTCATGCTGTTGGTGTTCTCGTCGTTCCCGTTTCTCACTGAGATACTCGGCCAGCAGCGACAAAAATTAGCGAACGTCACCGTCGTGCAGCCCTACATTCCGCAGAATGAAAAATGGGATCAGGCGCGGGCGACCGAGACTTTGCGCACGATCGAACGGGTGACGTTCGACGCGGCGGACCGCGCGCCGTCTGATTTTTTGGTGTGGCCCGAAGCGGTGACGCCGTGGGCGTTGCAGCGCGATCCGAACGTCGCCGCGTGGATGGATTCGGTGGCGAAGCGCGTTAGCCGTCCGCTGCTGCTCGGCAGCGTGTCAGTCGACAATGCCGGCGCGGAGAATGAGCAGTGGTTCAATGCCGCATTCGTCGTCGACCCGCGCGCCGGGGTGCAATTCCCGGGCTACGCCAAGCGCAAGCTCGTGCCGTTCGGCGAATACATCCCACTGCGGCCGGTGCTCGGCTGGCTCTCGAAGGTCGTGCCGATCGGCGGCGATTTTCAACGCGGCACGACGGCGCAACCGCTCGTGCTCGCGGTCGACCGCCAGCCGTTGCGGGTCGGCGTGTTGATTTGCTACGAGGATATTTTTCCGGCGCTGGCGCGCGACAGCGCCGTGGCCGGGGCCGATCTGCTGGTGGTGCTGACCAACAACGGGTGGTTCGGCGAAGGCGGCGCGGCCTATCAGCACGCGGCGCACTCGGTGCTGCGCGCGGTGGAGACGCGGCGGCCGGTCCTGCGCTGTGGCAACGGCGGCTGGAGCGGCTGGATCGACGAATTTGGCGCGGTGCGCGCGGTTCTCACTCAGGGCGCGGACGGCAAGGTCGACACCAGGCCGGGCGTGGTCGACGGGACGATTTATTTTCGCGGCACGGGCACGATCGACGTGAAGCGGGACACCCGGTGGGTGAGCCAGCGCAGCTTTTATACGGAGCACGGCGAATGGTTTCTGCTCGTCTGCGCCGGGCTCGCCTTGTTCGGCGTGGCATTGCTCAAGGCGGGTGAGGTGGGTGTGTCCCGGAGCGCGGAGCCGGAAGCGCCGAAGTGAGTTGGTCTCCGGGGCCGCGGAGCCCCCGCCGCGGTTGCGCTTGAACGGGGCGAGGGCGCCCCGTCCCCAATTGCAGTCCCGGACCTCACGTCTAACAGACAGACTGTCCGATTGGCGGGGTGATTGCGCTGGGCGGTTACCCGCGGTGTGCTGAAGCACCCATGTTACCCTCTGGCCGTGTTCCTCCCGCGCGCCGTTGATTTCGGGCTGCTGGTGAGCCGAAGCGATGGCCCGCGGACGGGGCGTGGTCGGAGTCCAATCCAACCCAGGACGACCATGACCACGAACTGTACTTTGCTGATCCGCGCGCTGCCGCTTGCCGCCGCCATACTTGCATCGACCGCTGCCGCGTTAGCCCAACAGGCGCCTGCTACCGTCACCCCAACCCAACTCGCGCGGTACGATGCGAACCAGAACGGCCGGCTCGATCCCGAGGAAATGGCCGTGCTGGAGCGCGATCAGGCCAGGGCGGCGACGGCCCCCGTGGCCGCGCCTCCCCGCGCCGGCGAGGAAACTGTCACGCTCTCCCCCTTCGAAGTGAAGGAGGGGAACAACGGCTATTACGCGTCGAACACGATGTCGGGCACGCGCCTCAACACCAGACTGGAAGACATCGGCGCCTCGATCTCGGTCGTGACCAAGGCGCAGATGGCGGACTTCGCGATGCTCGATATCAACGACATCTTCAATTACGAGGCGAGCACCGAGGGCACGGGCAACTACACCGCCTTCGAGGTCGATCGGAACGGGGTGGTGTCCGACCAGATTCAGAACAACCCGCAAGGCGCCAACCGGATTCGCGGCATCGGGGCGGCGAACATCTCGATGAACGGTTTTGCCAACAGCGGACGCGTGCCGATCGATCCCAGCAACATCGACGCGGTGGAAATCAGCCGGGGCCCCAACTCGAGCATCTTCGGCCTGGGCGAGGGTTCCGGCACCGTCAACCTCGTGGCCGCGACCGCGAATTTCTCGCGCGAGTCCTCGTCAGCCGAGTTCCGCTTCGACGACGTCGGGGGCTGGCGCACTTCGTTCGACCTCAATCGCCCGATCATTCGCGGCAAGCTCGGCGCCCGCGTGAGTGCCGTGTATCAGCATGACGAGTATCGGCAGAAGCCCTCCGGTTTCGAAAACCGGCGGTTGAACGCGATGCTCCGCTTTCAGCCCTTCAAACACACCACGGTGCGCGGCAGCTACAGCTCCTACCACGGCGTGGGGACGCGCGCGAGCGCCGTGACCCCGCGCGACGCGGTCTCGTATTGGAAGGACCTCGGCCGTCCCGCGTGGGATCCGCTCGCCAATGCCGTCACGGTCAACGGCGTCACGACCGTGCTGGGCGGTGCGACCAATCCCACCGGTCTCGGCAGCCAGAATTTCGACAACCCCATCCTATACGTGGATCATGGAATCCAGCTCTGGCAGATCGGGCGGCTGCCGGCCGCCACCGCGATCAATGGCCCGAATAACACCGCCGGCCAGAGGCGCATGCTGGAATCCGTCGCCGAGCCCGTGCGCACCGGACGGCCGCTGTTCTCCACCCTGGCGGGCGTCTCGAGCAAATCCGTCTACGACTACTCGCGGATCAACCTGGCCGCGCCCAACACGATCAAGGACCAAGTCGAGACCACGACGATCGAAATCGAGCAATTCCTGCTGAACACGGACCGCCACAAGATCGCCCTGCAGTTCGCCTGGCAGCGCGAAGACGCGGACCGGACCAACCGCAATGTCATCGGGCAGGCTTCCGCCACCAGCCAGAGTTATTTTCTCTACATCGACCCGAACACCCGGCTGCTCGACGGCCGGCCCAACCCGTATTTTGGCCGGCCCTACATTGGGGTGGGTCAGCCCGTCACCGAGGAACGACCGGCCGTGCGGGACAGCTATCGGGGCCAGGGCGCCTACATCGTGGACTTCACGAATTCCGAGCGGTGGAACAAATGGATCGGGCGCCACCAGATTCTGGGCTACTACGAGGAGCGCAAGGCCAAGACGTTTCGCTACCGCTTCCGCGACGCCATGCTCAACGACAATCCGGTCTACGCCCCCGCCGGGCAGCCCAAGGGCAACCAGAGCGGCACCGCGTCCCCCATCGCCACGCGCAATTACTATCACTTCTACGTGGGCGACAATCAGGGCGCCAATGTCGACTACGCGCCCAGCGGGCTGAATTTCGGGACTTATCCGTTCAACTGGTACAACGCCGTCGCTCCCCAGTACCCGGCCAACTCCTGGATCACGGAGCCGGCCACGCTCGGCCGCTCCGGGATCAACGAGGGCACGGCGGGCGGCAACGGGGTTTTGAACCTGATCAAGACCAAGGGCTGGATGCTGCAAAGCAGCCTGCTCAACGAGCGCGTCATCGTGACCTACGGCGAGCGCAAGGACGAGAACCGCAATCGGAACCAGCTCGGCTCGCGGCTCAAGGCGAACGGCTGGGAATTCGACTTTGAGGCGATGGATGGCTGGGCGGCCAATACGACTTCTCCCCACGCGCCATGGTCCTTTCGTTCGGGCGAGACTCTCACCAAGGGGATGGTCGTGAAGCCGTTCCGCCACTGGAGTTCCCTTGACCGCGCGCGTTCGGCGGGTGGGGCCCGGGGCTTTGTCGCCGATCTCTTCAACGGCATGACCGCGTATTACAACGAGTCGAACAGCTTCCGGCCGGACGTTCCGGCGATCACCATCACGCTGACGGAGCTGCCCAACCCCACTTCCATCGGCAAGGATTACGGTTTCTCCATCAACCTCGGCAACAAATTCGTGCTGCGGGCGAACAAGTATGAAACCAACCAGATTAATTCCCGCGCCGGGCAGAGTTCCGTCTTCGCCACCCGCACCGGTCGCGTCGACTTTGCCCCCTTCAAGGGTGAAAACGATGCCATCGCGCTGCAGCGGCAGGCGAGGAACTGGACCCTGGCGGCGAACCCCGGTTTTACGCCCGAGCAGGTGAATGCTGCCGTGGCGGGCATCATGAAGCTTCCCGAGTCCTACCTGGCGATCATCAATTCAAACGAGGTTACCGAGACATCGGATGTGATTACCAAGGGCAACGAGTTTGAGCTGAGCTTCAATCCGAACAATTTCTGGACGTTGCGGGCCAATGTCACCCGCTCGGAAGCGCTCGATGCGAATCTCTCGCCCAACATCCCGCGGTGGATTGCCCAACGCCTGCCCATCTGGGAGACGATCATCGACCCCCGCGCGCCGAATCCCGGAGCCGATGGCGTATTCGGCACCGCGGACGACACGCTCGGCGCCAAGTGGCTCGACACCGGTTATAATGGCGACAATCCCAACCCCGGCTCCCAGACGCCGCGCACCTTCCTCACCAACAACGTCGTGAATCCGCTCCGGCTGGCGCAGGCGACGGAAGGCAAGGCCCGTCCGCAAACCCGTGAATGGCGGTTCAACTTGAGCACCAGCTACCGGCTGGCCGGCATGTTTGATAACAAGCACCTCAAGCGGATGAGCGTGGGCGGAGGCGTGCGCTGGGAGAGCAAAGGCGCGATCGGCTACTACGGCATACCGATCAACGGTGACATCAACGCCGCCACACAACTCGATCCGAACCGCCCAATTTACGACCGGGCGCATTCGTATTTCGACGCCTTCGGCACCTACACCACCCGGCTTTACCGCGACAAGATCCGGGCTCGCTTTCAGCTTAACGTGCGCAATATCCAGGAATCGAAAGCCCACCTGCGGCCCATCGGAGCCTACCCGAATGGTCAGCCGCATTCCTTCCGGATTATTGATCCGCGCACGTTCATCTTTACGACCACGTTTGACCTGTGACGGCCGGGTCACCTCGCCGGTTGATCGTTCAGCCGAAGCCGTTTGACTGTACGACAGGGTGGCCATTGCCCGATGGAAATCCCTCTTTCTTGGTCAGTCCGCCACCGGCACCCCGTTATCCGTTCTGGCGCCGACCCGACCCGTCCGTGCTTTTTCCGGGCCGGGCGGTCGGCAGACATCCCGCCCTTTTCCCCCACACTATATAAGCTAGTACCCTCTCAGCTATCGAGCCACCCCACCATGAAGACAAACCGAAGCCTGCAGCTGTTCGCGTTGCCGCTGTGCGTTCTGGCCCTCGCCGTGCCAACTTGGGCGCAAACGGCGCCCATGGCCGCCACTCCCGCGCAACTGGCCCGCTACGACCTCAACCGGAATGGCCGGCTCGATCCCGACGAAGCTGCCACGCTGCAATTCGATGAGGCGAAGGCGGCCGGCGCGGCGGCCCCCGCCCCGGGAGCCGCGGGCGACAAGCCGCTCCAGCTCTCGCCCTTCACGGTGACCACCGCCCGCGACGCGGGATACTTCGCCGAAAACACGCTCGCCGGCAGCCGCCTCAATACGAATCTCGCCGACCTGGCGGCGTCCGTCACGGTCGTCACGAAGCAGCAGATGGAGGACACGGCCGCTCTGGATATCAACGATGTGTTCAAGTACGAGGCGAACACGGAAGGCTCCAGCACCTATTCGCCCTCCGTGGTCGATCGTGGGACTGTCAAGGATACGGTGGCCGGCTACACCTACGGCAACGACGGGGCCACCACGACCAACGCCCAGTCCAATCGCGTGCGCGGGCTGAGCGCGCCGGATGCGGCGATCAATAATTTTTCCACCAACAGCCGGATTCCCCTCGATGCCTACAACACGCAGTCGATCGAGATCAGCCGCGGACCCAACGCCCTGCTTTTCGGCCTCGGCACCCCGGCGGGCGTCGTCAATCAGAACGCCAGCCAGGCCATCCTGAACCAAAGTGCCAGCGCGGTCACCGTGCGCACCGATCACAACGGATCGTTCCGGACGACCCTCACGTTGAATCGCTCCCTGATCCGGGACAAGCTCGCGGTATTCGGCGCGTTTTTGTACGACAATCGCCAGTTCGAGCGGAAGCCTTCGCGGGATCTTTATACCCGGCAGTATGGCGCGATCACCTACAAGCCGTTTTCGAAGACGGTCATTCGCGGCTTTGCGGAAAACTACCGCAACGACGCCAATCGGCCGAATTTCTTCGTGCCGCGTGATTTCACGACCTCGTGGCTCGGCTCGGGCCGTCCGGCCTATGACCCGATCGCGCGGACGGTCACCATCCTTGACACCGGCCGGGTCCTCGGACCCTACGTGACGTCCACCTCTTCTCCCGGCTACAGCGCGGCGGTGAACAACGTGCTGGGCACCAACGCGCTCACCACGCTGACCTCGAATCTCTACGTGCGGGGCATCGCCTTCGACGATGTGGGCCGGCCGCTCCGGCGAATCGACAACGGCGGGGTCATTGATTTCTTTGCCCGCCAGCCCCAAGTGGCGGGGAGCAACTATCCGGCGGTCCAGACCAACCCGGCGACCCCCACGCAGACGCTGGCCGCTCTCGGCTGGGGGCCGGGCGATCCGCGCTACCTGATCGTCGACCGCTTGTGGACCTCGTCGACCGGCCTGCCCAACCC